>NZ_JBEZNQ010000021.1:0-114242 GCF_040653315.1 Streptomyces sp. NPDC047981
GTCGGGGCGGGCAAGCGCCAGGCGCGCCCGCAGGACGTCGGGACCGGCGCCGGGGTCGAGCACGGCAGCCCGCAGGCCGAGCCGGTGCACCGCGAGCAGCACGGCGAGCGCGCGCGGCCCCGGCCGCACCGCGACCCCGACCGTGTCTCCGCGCCGCAGCCCGCGCGCGTGCAGCGCGCGGGCGTACCCCTCGGCGAGGTCGGCCAACTCCCCGCACGTGGCCTTCGTCCGGACGGAGCCGGAGCGGGTCGTGCCGAGGACGGCCGGGAGGTCGGGACGTGACCGCAGGGTGTGGGCGAGAGCGTCCAGCATCAGCGCGGGTCCTCTCCGTGTCGCCCCGGTCCCCGGTCCAGGTACCAGCGGGCGGTGCCGACGATCCCGTACGCGCGCAGCCGCCGGGTGGAGTTCTCCACGACCATGCCGCGGGCGTGCACGATCGCCGTGGTGGAGCGGCGCACCCGGTTGAGGAAGAGCCGGTCGGTGGGGGAGGGGCGGCGGGGCATTCCGCCGACGGCCTCGTACAGACGGGCGGTGATGGCCATGTTGTTGCCCGCGTGCATGCGGTACGGCGCCAGATAGCCGTGCCGCCGCCGGTGCGCCGGGCGCACCCGGCCGAAGAACGCGGCCACGCGGACGAGCGTCCGGAAGGCGGCGCGTCCGACCGGCCCGTGCTCGTCGCGCCGGGCGTCGATCCGCCCGCACACCAGACCCGCTCCGTCGCTCAGCGCGGTCCGCGCGGCGGCCGTCCAGCCGGGACGCGGCAGACAGTCGGCGTCCGTCCGGGCCAGGAGCACGGCCCCGCGCCCGATCGCGTACCGGAAGCCGGTGTCCACCGCGCAGCCCACGCCCTTGTCGCGCTCGTCCAGGACATGCACGGGGAACGGCGCCCGCCGGGCGAACGCGCGGGCGATCGCGGCGGTGTCGTCGTCGGAGGCGTTGTCGACGACGACCAGCTCGAAGTCCCGGTCCGCCTGGGCGGCCAGCGCCTCCAGGGTGTCCCCGATGCGCGCGGCCTCCTGATGCGCGGGCACCACCACCCACAACGCGTCGCTCATGCCTTCTCCCACACCATCGTCATCAGGCTCACGCCACCGCCGAGCCCCACGAACAGCACCCGGTCCCCTGACCGCAAGTCCCCTTGCACCCGGTCCAGTTGGACGCCGAGCGTCGCGCTCGCGATGTTGCCCAGCTCGGGGACGGTGACGACGAGACGGTCCTCGGGCACGCCCGTGATCTCCACGAACCGCCGCAGATACGGCACGGTGACCTGATGGACCAGGACGTACCGGAAGTGGCGCCAGTCGAGGCCCGTGCGGTGCCGCATCCGGTCGATCACCGAGGTGCCCACCTTCTCGAACACCTCGCGCAGCTCGCTGCCGTCGCCCTGGAAGTACGTGTGCTCGTCACCGCGCGGATGGCGTGAACCGCCGCCGAATATCCCGCCGACCGGCCAGTGTTCGGAGTGCGTCTCGCTGTCCACGTCGAGGATCCCGCCCCGCTCCACCGTCTCCAGGACCACCGCGGCGCCCGCGTCGCCGAAGGTGTAGCCGGCGAAACCGTCCCGGAACTGGGCCGGATCGGCGGGGTCGTGGCGCACGGCCCGGCTCGGGGTCTCCCCGGTGACGACGAGGGCCCGCCGGGCGCGCCCGGCGAGGATCATCGTACGGGCGAGGTCGACGCCGTTGACGAAGCTGTTGCAGGCGTTGGTGACGTCCAACGCGTGGGCCCGGGAGCCCAGTTCGGCCTGCACGATGTGGGCGGTGGCCGGCTCCACCATGTCGCGGGTGGCGGAGGCGAACACCAGCAGGTCGATGTCGGCAGGCTCCAGCCCCGCCCGGTGGAGCGCCCGCCGGGCGGCCCCCACCGCCAGGGTGGAGGCGTACTCGCCCGGCCGCACGGCCCGGCGCGTCAGGATCCCCGTGGCCCGCTCGAACACCCCGGCGGGCAGCGCCATCCCGCTGCCGGCGACGACCCGCAGCCGCAGCTCCTCCGAATCCACGACCTGCTCGGGCAGGCAGGAGCCGACCCCGGTGATCCCGACACGGAGGGGGCCGTCCGCGACGGCCTGATGACTGTTCATACGACGGAGGCTACGAACGCCACGGGGGCCGGGACCTGAGTGCGCGTACTCAACCTCCCTAGGAGAAATCCCCGGTCCCGGACGGTCCCGGACGGTCCCGGGGCCGTGCCGGGCCGTGCGCGGCGGTGCCGATACGGTGGCCGGAAGATCGTTCGGAGGAAGGCGACGCGACCATGCGACTCAACCAGGACACCCCGCCGGACGCGGACGGCCCCCACGTCCTCGTCCGCACCGAGGGGCGGGCCGGCCTCCTCACCCTCAACCGGCCCCGCGCCCTCAACGCGCTCACCCACGCCATGGTGCTCCGGATCGACGAGGCGCTCACCGCGTGGGAGGCCGATCCGACCGTCGAGACCGTCGTCATCAGAGGCGCGGGCGAACGCGGCTTGTGCGCCGGGGGCGACATCCGGGCCATCCACGAGGACGCCCGCGCGGGCGGCGGCGCGGGCGGCGCCACCGTCGACTTCTGGCGCGACGAATACCGGCTCAACGCCCGCATCGCCCGCTATCCCAAGCCCTACGTGGCCCTCATGGACGGAATCGTGATGGGCGGCGGCGTCGGTGTCTCCGCCCACGGCTCCGTCCGCGTCGTCACCGAACGCTCACGCGTCGCCATGCCGGAGACGGGCATCGGCTTCGCCCCCGACGTCGGCGGTACGTATCTGCTGGGCCGGGCGCCCGGCGAGCTGGGCACCCATCTCGCCCTGACCGGTGCCCAGGCGGACGCCGCCGACGCCCTCCTGACCGGCCTCGCCGACCACTTCGTACCGTCCGACGAGCTTCCCCGGCTGGTCGAGGAGCTCACCCGCGCCCCCGCGCACAAGGTGCTGCCCAGGTTCGCCAGGACCGCCCCTCCCGGGCGCCTCGCCGCCGCCCGCGACTGGATCGACACGGCCTACGCCGCGCCCACCGTGGAGGAGATCGTCGACCGGCTCCTCGACTCGGGCGTCACCGAGGCCAAGGAGACCGCCGCCACCCTCCTGACCCGGTCGCCCACCGCCCTCAAGGTCACCCTCGAGGCCCTCCGCCGCGCGCGCCGCCTCGACTCCCTCGAAGCCGTTCTCGCCATGGAGTTCCGGCTCTCCCACACCGCCCTCGGCTCCGCCGACCTGGTCGAGGGCATCCGCGCCCAGGTGATCGACAAGGACCGCTCCCCGCGCTGGACGCCCGCCACGCTCGCCGAGGTCACGCCGGGCCACGTCGCCGCCTACTTCGCCGAACGGGACCTCCCGAAAATCCGGTGACCCGGCGGGGCTCCCCTCCCTACACTCGCAGCACGCACCGCCGAGATCACGGCGCGCGCCGACGACCGAACGAGGGGAGCCCGACCGTGTGTTGCCACACCACCGTCGTCGTTCCCCGGTCCCGGTACGACGTGATCCTGACGTCCCGGTCTCCCCGGTGCCGGCTGCGCGGCCGCCACCGGACCCCGTGACGAACCTCTGAGACCCCCGCCCGGGCGCCCCTGCCGCCCGGCGCGCCGTGAGCCTCACGCGCGCCGTCCGCCGCGACGCCCGAGGGTCTCCTGCTCCGCCCGTCGCCGGGCCGCTTCGTCCGGGAATCGCGCCGACCCTTTCTCGCCTCCACCGAAAGGCCGGGCCGTGCGTACCCCGCTCTCCCGTCAGCTCACCGCCAACCCCCTCGACCGCGTCCGCAACCTGGGCATCCTCGCCCACGTCGACGCCGGCAAGACCACCGTGACCGAGCGGATGCTCTATCTCACGGGCGCCGTCCACAAACGCGGCGAGGTCCACGAGGGCACCACCGTCACCGACTTCGACTCGCAGGAACGCGACCGCGGCATCACCATCTTCGCCGCGGCCGTCAGCTGCGACTGGGACGGGCACCGGATCAACCTCATCGACACGCCGGGACACGTCGACTTCTCCGACGAGGTGGAGCGCTCGCTGCGCGTCCTCGACGGCGCGATCGCCGTGTTCGACGCCGTCGCCGGGGTCGAACCGCAGAGCGAGACCGTGTGGCGCCAGGCCGACCGGCACGGCGTCCCCAGGATCGCCTTCGTCAACAAGCTGGACCGCGCGGGCGCCGACCTGGACACGGCCGTCGCGTCGATCCGGGACCGGCTGCACACGGTGCCGCTCGTCGTCCAGCTGCCCATCGGCCGCGAGGACGCGTTCACCGGCGTCGTGGACCTGGTGCGCATGCGCGCCCTGGTCTGGGCGACGGGCTCCGACACGTACACCGAGGGGCCCGTCCCCGAGGAGCTCGTGGCGGAGGCACGGCTCAGGCGCCGCGCCCTGGAGGAAGCGGTCGCCGAGCTCCACCCGGACGCACTGGAGGAGTTCTGCGCCACGTCCGCGCTCACCGCGGACACCCTCACCGCGGCGCTGCGCGACCTGACCCGGACCGGCGAGGGCGTCGTCGTGCTCTGCGGCTCCGCCTACCGCAACCGGGGTACGGAGCCGCTGCTCGACGCCGCCGTCGCCTACCTGCCCTCGCCCCTGGACGTGCCGCCCGTGCGCGGCACCCTGGACGGCGCGGAGCAGGAGCGGACCGCCGATCCGGCGGAGCCGTTCGCGGCGCTCGTCTTCAAGGTCAACTCCACCGCCACCGGGCGGCTCACCTACCTCCGCGTGTACGCGGGAACCGTCGGAAAGGGGGACACCGTGCTCGACGTCGCCGCCCGGCGCACCGAGCGCGTCGGCAGGATCCTGCGTGTCCAGGCCGACCGGAACACCGAGGTGGACTCCGCTCGGGCCGGCGACATCGTCGCGGTCGTCGGCGTGAAGGAGGCCCGCGCCGGTGCCACGCTGTGCGCGCCCTCCGCCCCGCTGCTCCTCGAACCGCCCACGTCGGCCGACCCGGTCGTCTCCGTGGCGGTCGAGGCGCGGCGGAGCCTGGACACCGACCGGCTGGCGACCGCGCTGGCCCGACTCGTCGAGGAGGACCCCTCGCTGACGGTCAGGACCGACGCGGAGACGGGCCAGACCGTGCTCTCGGGCCTGGGCGAACTGCACCTGGAGGTGGCCGTGGAGAAGATCCGCCGGGCCCAGGGCCTGGAGATCGCGGTCGGCCGACCGCAGGTGGCCTACCGGGAGACGGTCGTGCGCGGGGTGACGGGCCTGGTGTACCGGCACGTCAAACAGGACGGTGGCGCGGGCCAGTTCGCGCATGTCGTGGTGGACGTCGAGCCGGTCGGCGCGGCGGAGGAGGGGGAGTTCGTCTTCGCCTCCACCGTCACGGGCGGCCGCGTGCCCCAGGAGTACGTCCGCGCGGTCGAGGCCGGCTGCCGGGACGCGCTCGCGGAGGGCCCCCTCGGTGGCCACCCGGTCACCGGTGTGCGGGTGACGCTCACCGACGGAGCGACCCACTCCAAGGACTCCTCGGAGATGGCGTTCCGCACGGCGGGCCGCTTCGCGCTCCGTGAGGCGCTGCGGGCCTGTTCGATGACGCTCCTCGAGCCCGTCGTCGAGGTCACCGTCACGGTCCCGGACAGCGCCGTGGGCGGTGTGCTCGGTGACCTGGCGGCCCGGCGCGGCCGGGTCTCCGGTTCGACCGCGCGGGCCGGAACGGCCGTGCTCACCGCGACCGTTCCGCTGGCGGAGCTGTTCGGCTACGCGTCCCGGCTGCGCGGCCGCACCCAGGGCCGGGGCACGTTCACCGCCCGGCCCGTCGGCTACGCGCCGGTGCCGGCCGGTGCGGCGGCCGGTACGGCGACCCGGTGACGGCCGGGGACGGGGCCGCCCCCAGGAGGGCGGGCCCGTCCCACACGTATGATCGAACGGATCGTGGAGGGGGCGGCGTGACGTCATCGAGGGAGTCCGCGCGTGCGGCGCGGCGGCGCAAGCGCCGCGAGGACGGCGAGGAGGGCTGCTGCGCGGGAGCGGCGGACCAGTGCTCGGCCTGTGGCATGTACTGCCCGCAGTTCGCGTTGGTGGCGCTGACCACCCTGCTCCTGGGGAAGCCGCGCGGCTCGTCCCGCGCCGCGCGCACGGCCGCCGTCCGACCGGCGGGCCGAGCAGCCGGGGCGCTCCACGGGGCCGTGACGCTCTACCGGGAGGAGATCAGCCCGACCCGGCCGCCCTGCTGTCCGTACACGCCCAGCTGTTCCACCTACGCCGTGAAGGCCCTGAGCCGGCACGGCGCCCTGCGCGGCGGCCTTCTGACAGTGGCTCGCCTGCTGCGCTGCCGCCCGGCGGCGGCCCGCCGCAGGGGCTACACCGACCCGGTCCCGGACTGACCCGACCGAGCGTCCCCGGCCGCCGTGGGTCGGACCGAGGCCGGTGTCCGTCAGACCGCGAGCGCCCGGCGGGGCCTGGGGAGCAGCTCGCCGCCGCAGTTGGGGCAGACGCCGTCCATGGTGTCGCCGCAGGGCACGCAGAAGGTGCACTCGTACGAGCAGATGAGTGCGGGCGCGTCCTGCGGCAGCGTCGCCGTCTCGCAGCGCTCGCAGGTCTCACGCATCTCCAGGGCCATCGTTCGTCCGTCCTCGCTGAGCCGGTGGGGTCACCCCACTCTCCCGGCGGCGGCCGGGAGTCCGAAAGGGCGTCGAGGGCCAGAGATCACTACGATCGGGTCGCGTCGTCGGCGCGGGGCGGCGCCACCAGGCCGGGGGACTGGTGCGAGCGCCGCAGCGACGCGGCGACGGAACCGTCGGCCTTCAGCTCCTCGACCAGCTCCGTGAGGAACCGCACGGTCGACGGGCGCCGCGCCCTCGTCGTGCCGACGGCCTGCCGGATCTCCATGAACCGCTCCTCGATCAGCCGGAGTTCCGGGTGCGCCGTGACGAACGCGGTCATCGGCTGCCTGATCCCCGCCGCGACCTCCAGGCCCTCGGCGCGGAAGACGTCCACGCCCTCCTCGCCGCGCACCAGGGTCGCGTGCCGCAGCGTGCGCGTGAGGTAGAGGTCGTACGCGGAGCCGGCCTTCACGCCGATCCGCACCCCGTCCCGGTCGACGTCGCCGGGCGTGGTGAGGTCCGAGGCGGCCGGGACCGCGTAGACCCCTTCGATCACGACGTACGGCGCGGTGAAGGCGACCTCGGCCTCGCGCGCCGGTTCGACGGCGAGGAAGCAGAGGTCCGCGCGGCCCGTGGCCATCGCCTCGTAGGACTTGCGAGCGGCGTCGAAGCAGACGTACTCGACCGGCAGGCCGAGGCGTGCGCCGATCTCCCCGGCGAGGTCCACGGTGACCCCGCCGGGCGAGTCCGCCGTGCCCCGCGCGAGGACCGGGTTGCCCAGGTTGATCGACGCCCGCAGGACGCCAGTCGGCGCGAGGTCCCGGGCGATGTCGACGATGTCCGCGTCGTCGGGGGTGGCGCTGGTCATACGCCGGAGTCTACTGACCTGGTCACGGCCGGGGGCGGGGCCAGGGGCGGCCCTCCAGGCGCTCGATGTCGCTGTTGAAGCGGCGCAGGTACGCGGCGAAGTCGGCCACCTCCTCGGGCGTCCACTTCTCCAGGACCCGTTCCAGGCCGTGGACATTGGCGGCGCGGTCCGCGTCCAGCCTCCGCCTGCCCTCCGCCGTGATGCTGAACTTCCTGGCGATCCCGCCGTCGGGGTCCGGGATCCGTTCGACGACCCCGGCCTTCAGCATCGCCGCGGTCTGCCGGTTGAGCGTCGACGCGTCCAGGCCGAAGGCCTCGCTCAGCTGCCCGATGGAGAGCGGCCCGTCGATCTCGATGCGGCTGAGCAGCACGTAGGCGCTCCGGTCGAGCCGTCCGCTCGCGCCGCGCGCACGGGGGTCAAACAGATGCGAGTGCCGCCCGACGAGCATGGTCTCGAACTCGATCAGGTGCGTGGGCTTGTCCATGGATCCATCCTCCCTGTCCCGGCTGCTTCCCCGCGCCTATGCATGGTACATGGACTGTGTATCCTGCACTCAATGTGCATCATGCATGTCGATTCGTCGTGTCGTCCACGCGTCGCCCCAGGGAGAACCCCGTGACCAGCTCCAAGACCGACCCCCGCCCACGCGGCGTCGTCGGCGTCCTCGCCTTCGCGGGCATCGTGGCCGCGCTCACCCAGACCCTGGTGGTGCCGCTCCTCGGTGACCTGCCCAGGCTCTTCGGCACCACCGCGTCGAACGCGTCCTGGGTGGTCACCGCGACCCTGCTGTCGGCGGCGGTGGCCACCCCCGTCGCCGGGCGCCTGGGTGACATGTACGGCAAGCGGCGCATGCTGCTCGCCTCGATCGCGCCCCTCGTCGTGGGCTCGGTCGTCTGCGCGCTCTCCTCGTCCGTCGTCCCGATGATCGTCGGCCGCGGTCTTCAGGGGCTCGGCATGGGCGTGGTGCCGCTCGGCATCAGCCTGCTGCGCGACGTCCTGCCGCCGGAGCGTATGGGCGCCTCCATCGCCCTGATCAGCGCCTCCATGGGCGTGGGCGGTGCGCTCGGCCTCCCGTTCTCCGCCGCTGTCGCCGAGAACGCGAGCTGGCGTGTGCTGTTCTGGGTCGTCGCCGCCCTGGCAGCGGCGGTCGGCGTGCTCGTGCGGCTGCTCGTGCCCGCGGGCCGTACCGCGGCCGACGCCGGCCGCTTCGACGTGCCCGGCGCGATCGGTCTGGGCGGCGCCCTCGTCTGTCTGCTGCTCGGCGTCTCCAAGGGCTCCGACTGGGGCTGGACGAGCGGGACGACCCTCGGCCTGCTCGCCGCCTCGGTCGTCGCGCTCCTCGTGTGGGGCTGGTGGGAACTGCGGACCGCCGAGCCCCTGGTGGACCTCCGCGTCACCGCCCGGCCGCTCGTGCTGATGACCAACCTGGCCTCGATCCTCGTCGGATTCGCGATGTACGCCCAGTCGCTGGTGGTGCCCCAGTTGCTCCAGCTGCCCGAGGCCACCGGCTACGGCCGGGGTCAGTCGATGCTCGCCATGGGGCTCTGGATGGCCCCGGCCGGGCTGATGATGATGGCCCTCGCCCCGCTCGGCGCCAAGCTCACGGCCGCGCGCGGCCCCAGGATCACCCTCGGCGTCGGCAGCCTGGTCATCGCCGTCGGCTACGGGTGCGCCCTGCCGCTCATGGGCTCGACCGTCGGGCTGCTCGTCGTGACCCTCATCTGCAACACCGGCGTGGGTCTCGCGTACGGCGCGATGCCCGCCCTCATCATGGGCGCCGTGCCCCGCTCCGAGACCGCGTCGGCCAACAGCTTCAACACCCTGATGCGTTCGATCGGCAGCTCCGTCTCCGCCGCCGTGATGGGTGTGGTCCTCGCCCAGATGACCACGGACTTCGCCGGTCATCTCCTGCCCTCAGAGGACGCCTTCCGGGTCGCGCTGCTCATCGGCAGCGGGGTGGGGCTCGCGGCGGCGGTCGTCGCCTTCCTCATCCCGGCCGGTCCGTCGGCCGGTGCCGAAGGGGTCGAAGGAGTCGAGGGGGTCGAGGGGGCCGAGGGGGCCGACGGGGCCGCCTCGGCGCACGTGCCCTCGGCGGCGAAGGCCTGACGGACCGGCGACCGCCGCCCTTCACCGCGCCGTCATCGGTCGGACCTCCTCGCGACAGCGGGGTTCGAGAGAACTGATCTGGGCATGCCAAGCACGCACACCCCCATCACACCCCTCGCGCCCCGCACGGCGGTCCCTCAGGAGGACGCAGTTGAAGACGAGTTCGTGGTTCCGCAGGGTCTCGGTCACCCTCGGCAGCAGCATCGCGCTGGTCGTCGCGGTCTCGGGCAGCGCGTTCGCGGCGCCGCCCCCGCCGCTGCCGGCCAACGCCGACGCGCTCGAGCAGACGTTCCAGCCCGCCTTCGACTACGACACGGACGGCTGCTACTCCACGGCGGCCATCGGACCCGACGGCACGCTCAACCCCGGCCTCAAGCCCACCGGCGCCCTCAACGGCTCGTGCCGGGACGCCTGGGACCTCGACAACACCAACGGGTACTCCCGCGCCAAGTGCAACAACGGCTGGTGCGCGGTCCTCTACGGCCTCTACTTCGAGAAGGACCAGGCGATACCGGGCATCAGCCTCGGCGGCCACCGCCACGACTGGGAGCACGTCGTCGTCTGGATCCAGGACAACCAGGCGAAGTACGTCTCGACATCCGCCCACGGTGAGTTCAACACCTACGGCCGCGATCAGATCCGCTGGGACGGGACGCATCCCAAGGTCGTCTACCACAAGGACGGCGTGAGCACGCACTGCTTCCGCCCCGCCAACGGCAACGACGAGCCGCCGGAGAACCACGAGGGCCAGTGGCAGCTCCCGGCCCTCGTCGGCTGGAACGGTTACCCCGCCGGGGTTCGCGACAAGCTGGTCCAGGCGGACTTCGGAAGCGCCCACTTCGGTCTGAAGGACGGCAGCTTCGGCCCGCACCTCGAGAAGGCCAAGCCCGCCGGAATCCCGTTCGACCCGTACGCCTGACAGGCGCCCCTCCCCGCACGCGCCGTCGCCCCGGACGCCTCAGTCCACGGGGACGGCGCGTGCGGGCACGTCGTGGCTCTGGTGCCCGCCGCTCGCGAGCATCCGTACGTTCCCGTGCTCGTCGATCTCGGCCTGCACGATGCCCGTCTCGTCGGAGTACACGGGATGCCCGCCGGCCCCCGCACGGTCCGTCCGGGTGACCACGATCGAGTCACCCGACACCGGAAAAGTCAGTTCATAGCGTTCGGCACGGTGCATGCGCCCGTTTATACCGAGCCACGCCGCCGAACAGGGGCCGCGCCGGGCCCCCGCACCCGTACGGCCCCCGGAAACCGGTCATTCGGCGGCGCCGACCTCCACGTCGTACCGGACGTCGGTCAGCCGCTCCGAGACCTCCCACAGCCTGCGTCCCGTTCCGGCGTCCGTCGCCCCGGGGGACAGGCGGACGAGGGCCGGTGCGCCGCGCAGCTCGCCCGGCCCGCCCGGCCCGAAGAACTGCCCGCCCTCGACGCCGGGAGCCGTCGCCGCGTAGAGCTGCGGGAGCGCGCCGCGCTCCGGGGACTGGGCGAGCGGCTTGAGCACACGGCCGAACATCAGGCGTACCAGGGGGACCGGTGCCTCCGTCGGTAGGTTGGTGGCGGCGTAGCCGGGGTGGGCGAGGAGGCTGCGGACCGGGCTGCCGGCCGCGGTCAGCCGCCGGTGCAGTTCGTGCCCGAAGACGGCGTTGGCCAGTTTCGACTGGTCGTAGAAGGGCATGGGGGCGTAACCCCGTTCCCCGGTGAGGTCGTCGAACCGCAGCCGGCCCTTGCGGTGCTTGAGCGAACTCACCGTGACCACGCGCGGATCGTCCCCGGTCGCCAGCCGGTCGAGCAGCAGGCCGGTCAGCGCGAAGTGTCCGAGATGGTTGGCGGCGAACTGCAGTTCGTGGCCCTGCGCGCTCAGTGTGCGTGGGGGCGCCATCACACCCGCGTTGTTGACCAGCACGTCGAGCCTCTCGTGCTCCGCGCGCACCCCCTCGGCGAACGCGCGCACCGAGTCGAGGTCGGCCAGGTCGATCCGGCGCACGTCGAGCCGGGCTCCGGGGTGTCCGGTGGCGATCTCCGCGGCCGCCGCGCGCCCCTTGGTCTCGTCACGCACCGCCAGGATCACGTGGCCGCCGCGGTGCGCGACCGCCCGGGCCGTGGCCAGGCCCAGGCCGCTGCTGGCGCCCGTGACGACGTACACCCGCCCGGTCTGGTCGGGGATGTGCTCCGCGGTCCACTGCTGAGTCTCCGTCATGTGGCATAGGCTGCTCCTTGTGGCACCAAGTGTCAAGCTGCGCCCAAGTGTCACTCTGCGTCTGAGTGTCGTGGAGGGCATGCGGTATATGCTTGCTCGCGTGAGCCCCGACATGACCCTGGCCCAGCGCAAACGGCAGCTCGTCTCCGACGAGTTGACCGAGGCCGCGCTCCAACTCCTCGCCGTGAAGGGCTTCGACGCGGTCACCGTCGACGAGATCGTCGCGGCCGCCGGGGTGTCCAAGCGGACGTTCTTCCGCTACTTCGCGTCCAAGGAGGACGTCGTCGTCCAGTTCCTGGCCGACATGGGCGCCGGCATCCGGGCCGAACTGGCCGCCCGGCCCGCGGACGAACCGCCCTCCGTGGCGCTGCGCCACGCCATGACGGTCCCCATCCACGCGTGCACGGACCACCCGGACCACGCCGAGCGGGCCCTGCGCGTGGTGCGGCTCATCCTCGGCACCCCCGCGCTGCACGCGCGCTTCCTGGAGCGCCGACTGCGCTGGAGCGAGGACCTCGCCGCGGAACTGACACGCCGTCCGGGCCTGACCGCGGCCGACGATCTGTACCCGCGGCTCGCGGCCGGCATGGCGCTCACCGCCTTCGACGTCACGCTGGAACGGTGGGGCGCGGGCGGCGACGCCGTCGACCCCGCCGAGCTGATCGCACGTGTCTTCGCCACCCTCGCCCCGGCCCTGGACGCCCCGGCCCTGGACGCTCAGGTCCCGTCGGCGACGAGCACCGCGACCTGATCCGTGACCAGATCCAGGAGCGCGGCCGAGGACTCCTCGTCGTGGCCCACGACGAGCAGGTTGAGCGTCAGACCGTCCGTGACCGCCGCGAGATAGCGGGCCAGGACCGGCACGGGGACCCGGAGGTCGAGCGTCATGCTCGCGTCGAGCTCCTCGATGAGCTCGTGGTAGATCTCCGCGTACCGCTCGTGCTGACGGCGCGCCAGCGGTTCGAACCCCGGCGTGCGCAGCGCGTACTGGGTGAGTTCGTACGTCAGCATGTGCTCGCCCGGATGGGCGCGCACATGCTCCCAGTACGCCCCGAAGCCCGCCCTGATGGTCTCCCGGAAGGAGCCGCGCGGCCGGAGCGCCTTCTTCACCGTCCCCACGTAGTGGTCCGTGATGGCCGTGATCACGGACTCGAGCAGGGCCTGCTTGGAGTCGAAGCAGTAGTGGAAGACGCTCAGCGACACGCCCGCCTCCGCGGCGATCGACCGGGTCGTCGTCCTCGGCACGCCGTCCCGGGTCATCGCCCGGATCGCCGCCTCGGTCAACTGCCGACGCCGTTCGGCGAGCGGCATTCGGGACATGGGGTGGTTCCTCTCTCGTACGCGTACGACGAGGGTGGGGCGGCCGGTCCGGCCGCCCCACCCCCCCCGTGGATCTCCGTCAGCCGCTGTAGACGCCGACCTCCTTGAGCGAGTACCCCCACTGGGTGCCGCGCTGCACGCCGAAGATCCGCACGTGCCGCGCGGTCGTGGCGGAGAACTGCACGGTGTCCAGACCGCCGTCACCGCTCGTGGTCGACCACGCCGTACGCCAGGTCGTGCCGTCGTCGGAGACTTCGACGCGGTACGCCCTGCCGTACGCCCGCTCCCAGTCGAGCGTCACCCGCTTGACCAGCTGCGGCTCCCCGAGGTCGATGCGGAGCCACTGGTCGTCCTTCCACTCGCTCGCCCACCGCGTCCCCGGGTCCCCGTCGACGGCCCGGTCGGCCGAGAAGGTGGTGAACGGGTTCCACCACTCCGTGGTGGACGCCGAGGCGGGTGCGCGCGCGGCCAGGTTCACACCGGCGCGGTGCCGCTCGGAGGCGCCCCAGGTGTCGAGGTAGGACTCGGCGCCCCGGAACAGGTCGTCCACCACGCCCTGGCCGCCGACCTTCCGGATGTCCTCGATCCAGTCCGGCACCATGCCGTGGTGCGCGGCGCCGTCGGTGTTCAGGTCCCAGGTCCGCTGCCCGGTGGTCTGCCGGTCGATGACCGAGCCGCCGTCGGTGGAGCGGAACGGGTACGTCACGGCGTTGGGGGCGTCGGCGCCCCGGGGACCGGGCCAGCCGCCGACGCCGTTCATGTCGGTGCCGTAGCCGTAGCCCACGTCGTACTTCTCGCGCAGGGCGTCCTTGGCCTTGGCCTCCGCGCTGAACGCCTCGGACCCGTTCATGTACTGGGCGGCGAACCCGCCGAGCTTGTACAGCCGTTCGGTCCAGGAGCTGTCCATCCAGCTGTGCGAGGAGATCGCGCCGGGGTAGGACACCGACTCCATGATGTCGAAGGCCCGGCCGGCGGCCTTCACGCTCATGTGGTCCAGCTCCAGCATCATCTTGCGTTTCATCATCCCGCGCACCGCGTACTCGCCGAGGTCGGTCAGCCCGCGGGTGTTGCAGCGGGCGTCCTGGCTGTACGCGGGCACGCTCACGCCGGCCGGCAGCTCCTTCTGCGCGTTCGGCGCCGCGGCGAGCCCGATCGGGTTGTCCTGCTGCGGGCCCGCGCACTGCTCGGTCTTCCAGAAGGTCCCGGTGGACAGGAACTGGCCCACGTTGATCGCCGTGCCGAGCGCCCCCGAGTCGAAGCGGACCCCGCAGAGCGCGTTGTCGAACTTGTGGCACAGGAACATGCTGCGCACGCCGAGCCCGTGCAGCTCGTCGAGCCCGCGGTCGATGTCCGCCTTGCTGCACTGCGCGACGTCCAGGATCTGCTTGCAGCCGAACGGCTCGGACGTCTCGACGCCGAGGACGACCGCCAGCTTGCCCTGCTCGATGACCTGACGGGCCTGCGCGGAGTCGGTGACGATCCGGAACCAGCCCTTGCCCGGGCCGCCGAACATCGTGTCGATGTACTCCTGCATCTCGTACGTCTTGCGGGCCTGCAGTCGGATCGAGGTCATCTCGTCGCAGCTGCGGTCCTTGAAGAAGTAGACGGAGCAGATGACCCCGTTGGTGACGAGGTCGTTGACGAGGACGCGCTGGCCGCCGCGCCAGGCCCGCTCCACCCAGGCGTAGTAGTTCTGCTGGTGGGTGAGCGAGTCGTGGGCCGGCCAGTCCTTGAACGTCGGCCAGCCGTTCGGGTCGTGCTTGCCGTCGCCGCCCTTGGTGATGAAGTCGAAGATCGCGAGCGAACCGTCCGGGTAGTGCTCGGGGCAGTCCTTGAGCGCGTCGGCCGCACCCTTCACCGAGAAGGTCTGGCCGCAGATGAGGCGCCCGCCGAAGGCCTCGTTGGACATCAGGTGGTTGTGCGCGTCGACGAACCCGCGCACCTCGCCGCGTTCGTTCGTGCCCTTGAACGGCTCGCCGGTGACGTTGATCTGCGAGTCGGGCGCGGGACGGGCGGTGGGGTTCCACCAGGAGGCGTCGGCGGCCGAGCCGGACGCGGGGGCGAGCAGCATGGTCACGGTGGCGAGCAGCAGCGCCAGCACGGCCAGCGGCCCGCGCCTGCCGGACGCACGGCTGCGCGTGGGGGGTCTCATGGGCATCACTCACGTCTTCGGTCGAGGGGGGTGTGCGGGCGGCGGAGCGGAGGATTGTCATGTTCCATGCGAAAGGCGTGGTCGAGGATCCCGACTGCCACGAGAGGAGTCAAGAGTCCGGGACAGATGACCTGAAGGACGGGGCGCCGATATAAACAGGCCACACCGTCCGCATTCTGATCTTTCGTCAGAGGAGTGGGACCGCCAGGCTGGAGGGGGCCCGCGCTCCGTACGCTCGCGAAAGGAACCGCCGTGATCAGGCCGAACCCCCCGATCGTGCTCGACCCCACCGGCGCCGACCGGCACGCCGAACACCGGCGGTTGCGCGCCCACGGTCCGGCCGCCCTCGTCGACGTCCTCGGCGTGCGGGCGTGGTCGATCACCGACCCGCTCCTGCTCAGGAAGCTCCTGACCGGTCCCGACGTGTCCAAGGACGGCCGCAGGCACTGGCCGGCGTTCGAGGAGACCGTGCGGGACTGGCCGCTCGCCCTGTGGGTCGCGGTCTCCAACATGTTCACCGCCTACGGCTCCGACCACGCCCGGCTCCGCCGCCTGGTCGCCCCCGCCTTCACCGCCCGCCGCGTCGCCGCCCTCCGCCCGGTCGTCGAGGCCCTGGTCACCGGGCTCCTCGACGACCTGGAAGCCGAACCGCGCGGCGCGGTCGTCGACCTGCGCGAGCGGCTCGCGTACCCGCTGCCGATCGCCCTCATCGGCCACCTGACGGGCGTCCCCGAGAGCCGCCGCGAGGACTTCCGCGCGCTCGTGGACGGCGTCTTCGACACCACCCGCACCGCGGAAGAGGCCATGGCCAACGCGGGGCGCCTTTACGGCCTCCTCGACGAACTCGTCGCCGCGCGACGCGCCGAGCCGGGCGAGGACATGACCTCGCTCCTCATCGCCACCCGCGACGAGGACGGCTCCACGCTCACCGAGTCCGAACTGCGCGACACGCTCCTGCTCGTCATCAGCGCCGGGTACGAGACGACGGTGAACGTCATCGACCAGGCGATCACCGCCCTTCTCACCCGGCCGGGGCAGCTCGCCCACCTCCGCGCCGGCCGGGCCGGCTGGGGCGACGTCGTGGAGGAGACCCTCCGCCACGAACCGGCCGTCAAGCACCTGCCGCTCCGCTACGCGGTCACCGACATCCCGCTCCCCGACGGCCGGACCATCGCCCGCGGCGACGCGATCCTCGCCTCCTACGCGGCGGCCAACCGCCACCCCGACTGGCACGGCCCGACGGCCGACGCCTTCGAGATCACCCGCGCCACCAAGGACCACCTGGCGTTCGGCCACGGCGTCCACTACTGCCTCGGCGCCCCGCTGGCCCGTCTCGAGGTGGCGACCGCCCTCGAACATCTCTTCACCCGGTTCCCCCGGCTGAGCCTGGCGGTCGCCCCGGAGGAACTCCAGCCGCTGCCGTCCCTCATCAGCAACGGTCACCAGCGCCTCCCGGTCCGGCTCCACCCCGCCTGACACCCGGCCCGACGCGCCGCGTGGCCCGCCCTGCAACGCGCCGCGTGCGCGGCTCCCCGGCCGGGCCGACGCGTGCTGCCGCCGAAAACCCCGTGCCGTCCCGCCGCCGGGCGGGCAGACTCGCCCCATGATCGAGATACGGGAGTTCCGCGCGGCCGTCGAGGCGTGGACCGGCGGCGGACCCGCCGGACCGGCCCGCCAGTGGGCGGAACGGGCGGGCGTGGGGACGGTGGTGCTGCTCGAAGGCCTGAGCGATCTCGCCGCCGTCGAGGCGCTCGCCGAGCGGCGCGGCCGGGACCTGGCCGCCGAGGGCGTGTGCGCGCTCTCCATGGGCGGGGCCATGAACGTCCGCCGGTACGCCGCGATCCTCGGCCCGGCCGGCCTCGGCCTCCGGCTGACAGGACTCTGCGACGTCCAGGAGCGGCCGTTCTACGACCGCGCCCTGGAGGGGACCGGGGCGCCCCTGTTCGTCTGCGCCGCCGACCTCGAGGACGAGCTGATCCGCGCGCTCGGCATGGCCACGGTGGAGGACGTCGTCGCGGCCGAGGGCGACCTGCGCCCCTGGCAGACCTTCCTGCACCAGCCCGCCCAGCACGGCCGCCCCCGGGAGCGGCAGTTGCGCCGCTTCCTCGGGACGAAGAAGGGCCGCAAGATCCGCTACGGCCGCCTCCTCGTCGAGGCCCTCGCCCCCGAGCGGGTGCCGGCCCCGCTGGACGACCTCTTCGCGAGCCTGTGAGGGCTTCCTCCGACCTTATTCCGGTTGACCGTTCGGGCGGCGACCGGCGAGGCTCGGCCGAGCAGTGCCCCCTCGCACCCTGTACGACCACCTGTCAGCCGGAGCGGCGCTTCGGCGGAACGGACACCCAGGCATGACGTCCCACCTCCACGCCCTCTGCGTCGACGCGAACGACCCGCTCCTCGTCTCCCGCTTCTGGGCCGGGCTCCTCGGCTGGGAGACGGCCGACGACCCCGACGACGGCATCGTCCTCGCGCCCGGCGACGACACCGGATTCCGGCTCCGCTTCCTCCCGACCGACGCGCACAAGTCGGTCCAGAACCCGATGCACTTCGACCTGACGAGCGCCTCACTCGACGACCAGCGGGCGGTCGTGGACAAGGCGCTCGCGCTCGGGGGCCGGCACATCGACGTCGGCCAGACCGCCGAGGACGGGCACGTCGTCCTCGCCGACCCCGAGGGCAACGAGTTCTGCGTGATCGAACCCGGCAACGCGTTCCTCGCCGACTGCGGGTTCATCGGAGCCCTCGCGTGCGACGGCTCCCAGGCGGTCGGGTACTTCTGGAGCCGGGCGCTGGGCTGGCCGCTGGTCTGGGACCAGGACCAGGAGACCGCCATCCGCTCGCCGCACGGCGGCCCGAAGGTCACCTGGGGCGGCCCGCCCATGATGGAGCGGGCGCCCCGGGACCGGATCCGCTACGACCTCGCCCTCCCCGCCGGCGGCGACCAGCAGGCGGAGGTCGACCGCCTCCTCGCCCTCGGCGCCACCCGCGTCACCACGGAGGACGACGGACACGGCCGGGTCGTCCTCGCCGACCCCGACGGCCAGGAGTTCCGTCTCCTGCCGCCCCGTTCGCGGTAGTCGCGCCCTTGAGGACCACCGCCTCGCCGGAGGCGCCCCGGTGAGGACCGGTGCCTCCTCGGGCGCGCCCGGGTGAGGACCGGTGCCTCTCCGGGCGTGCCCCGGTGAGGACCGGTGCCTCCTCGGGCGCGCCCCGGCGAGAGCCACCGCCTCCCCGGGCGCGCGCCGGTGAGCACCGCCGCCTCGCCGGACGCGTCCGACCTTACGAATCGCGGACGCCCGCGCTCCGCCCGCCGAGAGAGGCCGCTCCGGTCCGTACGGTGAGCCTCATGCGCGTACTCGTCACCGGCGGCGCCGGTTTCATCGGCTCCCACATCGTCGAGGCCCTCACGGCCCGGGGCCACCACCCCGTCGTCCTCGACGCCCTCCTGCCCACCGCCCACCAGGGGCCCGAGCCGTCGCTTCCGGCCGGGGCCACGTGGCTGCGCGGCGACGTGCGGGACCCCGCGACCGTCACCCACGCCCTCCGGGGCGTCGGCGCCGTGTGCCATCAGGCCGCCATGGTCGGCCTCGGGAAGGACTTCGCCGACGCCCCCGACTACGTCTCCTGCAACGACCTCGGCACCGCCGTCCTCCTCGCCGCCATGGCCGAGGCCGGCATCGACAGGTTCCTGCTCGCCGGCTCCATGGTCGTCTACGGCGAGGGCGCCTACGCCTGCCCCGCCCACGGCCCGGTCCGCCCCGGCCCGCGCGCGGAACCCGACCTCGCGGCGGGCCGCTTCGAACCCCGCTGCCCCCGCTGCGGCGCCGACCTCGCGCCCGGCCTCGTCGCCGAGGACGCCCCCGCCGATCCGCGGAACGTGTACGCCACCACCAAACTCGCCCAGGAACACCTCGCCGCCGCCTGGGCCCGCACCACCGGCGGCCGCGCGGTCTCCCTGCGCTACCACAACGTCTACGGACCCCGCATGCCCCGCGACACCCCCTACGCCGGCGTCGCCTCCCTCTTCCGATCCGCCCTCGCCCGCGGGGAGAGACCCCGCGTCTTCGAGGACGGCGGCCAGCGCCGGGACTTCGTCCATGTGCGGGACGTGGCAGCCGCCAACGTCCTCGCCCTGGAAGCCGTCGACGACCGGGCGCCCGCCGCCCTCACCGCGTACAACACCGGCAGCGGCGACCCCCGTACCGTCGGCGAGATGGCCGAGGCGCTCGCCGCCGCGCACGGCGGACCGGCCCCGGTGGTGACGGGGGAGTACCGCCTCGGCGACGTACGCCACATCACCGCCGACTCCGCCCGGCTCCGCGCCGACCTGGGCTGGAAGCCCGAGGTCGGCTTCGCCGACGGCATGGCCGAGTTCGCTACGAGCGGGCTGCGGGGAGTGTGACCTCGAAGCGGCAGCCGCCGTCCACGTTCCGCACGTCGGCACGGCCCATGTGGGCCTCCACGATGCCCTGCACGATCGCCAGACCGAGCCCCGCGCCGCCGGGCGGGGTACGGGCCTCCGTACCCCGCCACCCGGTGTCGAAGACCCGCGGCAGCGCGTCCTCGGGGATCCCGCCGCAGCCGTCCGTGACCGACAGGACCACGGACGCGTCACGGCGCTCCGCCGCGACGGCGACCGTGCCGTCCTCCGGCGTGTGACGGATGGCGTTCACCAGCAGGTTCGAGAGGACCCGCGTCATCTCGCGCCCGTCCACCTCCACCGGCACCGCCGCGACCCGGTCGCCCACCAGCCGTACGCCCTGCTCCCGTGCGAGCGGCACCGCGCCCGCCAGCGCGTCGCCCACGAGGTCGTGCACGGACATCCGGGCCGGGTTGAGCGTCAACGCGCCCGCGTGGATGCGGGAGAGCTCGAACAGATCGCCCACCATGCTGTTGAGCCGGTCCACCTCGGTCCGGATCTGCCGGTGATAGCGCGCCGGATCGGCCACCACACCGTCCTCCAGAGCCTCGGACATGGCCCGCAGACCGGCCAGCGGCGTCCGCAGGTCGTGCGAGATCCAGGCGACCAGCTCCCTGCGGGACGCCTCCAGATTGCGCTCGCGCTCCCGTGACGCGGTGAGCCGCTCGCTGGTGACCGACAACTCCCGGCTCAGGGCGGCGAACTCGGCCGGGGCGAGCACGCGGGGGGCGGTGAACACCCCGCCCTCGCCGAAGTCCCGTGCGGCCACGGCCAGTTCCCGGGCGCTGACCACCACACGGCGGCCGAGCAGCAGCGAGGTGCCGAGCGAGACGACCGCCGCCATCGCGACGACCGTCGTCACCACCCAGAGGTCGTGCGGTGACAGGAACATCGCCCAGGCCACCGCGAGCGTCCCGGCGAGCATCGCCGTCACAGCGACCGACACGACGACGGCCAGCGACACCGCCACCGACCTGTGCCGGGCCGCGCGCAGCAGACCGGCGCCGATCAGACCGGCGGCCGCCGCGCCGACGAAGGCGTAGACGGCGATGAGGAGTATGTCGCGCACGGCTCAGCCCTCCGTCGTCGCGGGGGAGCCGGAATCGAAGCCGGGGGAGGAGCCGGTGCCGGTGCCGGTCTCGCTCTCGCTCTCGCTCCCGGTCTCGGTTCCCGTGCCGGTGGCCGGGTCCGGTGGCGGGTCGGGCCGCGCGGTCGCGTCGAAGCGGTACCCGGCGCCCCACACCGTCCGGATCAGGAGCGGGTTGGCCGCGTCGTCCTCGACCTTCCCGCGCAGCCGCCGGATGTGGACCGTGACCGTCGACAGGTCGCCGAAGTCCCAGCCCCACACCTCCCGCATCAGCCGCTCGCGGTCGCACACCTCGCCCGGGTGCTGCATGAAGTAGCTGAGCAGGTCGAACTCCCGCAGGGTGAGCGCGAGGTGGCGCCCGCCCTTGACCGCCTGCCGGGCCGCGGGGTCGACCTCCAGGTCACCCGCGCGCAGCAGCGCGCCCGGCCGCCGGACCTCGGTGTGACGGCGGAGCACCGCCTCCACCCGCAGCACCAGTTCACGCGGGCTGAAGGGCTTGGTGACGTAGTCGTCGGCCCCGATCTCCAGGCCGAGGATCCGGTCCTCCTCCTCGCTCCGCGCCGTCAGCATGATCACCGGAACCGGCCCGCGCCGGCGCAGCTCACGGCAGACCTCCAGGCCGTCCATGCCCGGCAGCATCAGGTCGAGGACGACCAGGTCCGGCCATCGTGCCGCGGCGGCCGTCAGCGCCGACGGCCCGTCGTCCGCCCGGTCCACGGCGAAACCGGCCCGTTCCAGATAGCCGGTGACCACTTCGGCGACGGTCGGATCGTCGTCCACGACCAGGACGCGCGGTGCGGTCCGCGAGGGCTGTTCAGGCTGCTCCATGGGGGTCAGCCTCGCACCCGACGAGCGCCCAGGTCGCCCCCGGGCCTGCGCAGGGTGGGCGATGTCCGTGTTTCGTAAGGTTCACACGTCCCTTTTGCCCGTTGGGGATTCGTACGGTGAAGCCCGTGACCGACTCGCCTTCCGCGACCACGTACGCGGTGAACGTTGTCCTGCCCTGCCTCGACGAGGCCGAGGCGCTGCCCTGGGTTCTGGAGAGGGTGCCGCCCGGCTGGCGGGCGATCGTCGTCGACAACGGGTCGACCGACGGTTCCCCTGCCCTCGCCCGCGCCCTCGGCGCGACCGTCGTCACGGAACCCCGCCGCGGCTTCGGGGCGGCCTGCCACGCCGGCCTGCTCGCCGCCGACGCGGACATCGTCTGCTTCTGCGACTGCGACGGCTCCCTCGACCCCGCGCTCCTCGTGCCGTTCGCCGCCCAGGTGGCGGCGGACGAGGCGGACCTGGTGCTCGGCCGACGCCGCCCCCGATCGCGCGACGCCTGGCCGCCGCACGCCCGGGCCGGCAACTTCGCGCTCGCCCGGATGCTGCGCCGCCGCACCGGCCTCCGCCTGCACGACCTCGGCCCGATGCGGGCCGCCCGCCGCGAGGCCCTGCTCGCCCTCGACCTCACTGACCGGCGCAGCGGCTACCCCCTTCAGATGGTGGTCCGCGCCGCCGACGCCGGCTGGCGGGTGCGCGAACGGGACGTCCCCTACCTGTCCCGTACGGGGAAGTCCAAGGTCACCGGAACCTGGCGGGGCACCTGGCACGCCGTCCGCGACATGCGCGCGGTGCTCCGTGAGACGCCACGGACGCCCGCCCCGCCCGCCCCGACCACCACCGGCCCCGCGGAGGCGCACCGGTGAGCACGCTCCTCGTCATCGCCAAGGAACCCGTACCGGGCCGGGTCAAGACCCGGCTCACCCCGCCGTTCACGCCCCGACAGGCCGCCCGCCTCGCCGAGGCCGCCCTCGCCGACACCCTGGCGGCCGTGCGGGACACGCCCGCCGACCGACGCGTCCTCGTCCTCGACGGGGCGCCCGGCGACTGGCTCCCGTCCGGCATCGAGGTCGTCGCCCAGGGCCCGGGCGGCCTGGACGAACGTCTCGCCGCCGCCTTCGCCCGCTGTACGGGACCCACGCTGCTGATCGGCATGGACACCCCCCAGGTCACCCCGGAACTCCTCGTCACGGGGCTCGACTTCGGCGCCTGCGACGCGTGGCTCGGGCCGGCCGAGGACGGCGGCTTCTGGGCGCTCGGCCTCGCCGTCCCCGACCCCGCCCTGCCCCGTGGCGTGCCCATGTCCGTACCGGAGACCGGAGCGGCGCAGCGCGCCCGCCTCACCGCCGCCGGCCTGCGGGTACGGGACCTTCCGCGGCTCCGGGACGTCGACACGGCCGCCGACGCCCGTGCGGTCGCCGCACTCGCCCCGCAGGGCCGCTTCGCCGCCTGCCACGCGGAGTCGACCGCGACCGCCGTCACCGCGGACAGCCGGACCGGGATCGTGACGGGGACAGGGATCGGGACCGGAGCCGGAGCCGGAACCGGGATCGGGGCCGTATGAGCGCGCTGGAGTCGGAGACGACACCCGTACGCCCCCCGACCCCTCGCCGCGCCTGGCGGGCCGATCCCTGGGGCGACGCCCTGCGGTCGGGCCGCGGGCCGCTCTTCCTCCGGCGTGCGGACGGCTGGCTGCTGCCTCTCGAGGTCGAGCGCTGGTGCGCCGCGGCCGACCCGGCCGACGCCACCGTGCTCGCCCGCTGCGAGGGCGCCGTCCTCGACGTCGGCTGCGGTCCCGGGCGCCTCGTGCACGCGCTGGCCGCCGCCGGTCGGCCCGTGCTCGGCATCGACGTGTGCCAGGCGGCCGTCGCCCGCACGGTCGACGGCGGCGGCACCGCCCTGTGCCGGTCCGTCTTCGATCCGCTGCCGGGCGAGGGCCGCTGGGGAACCGTCCTGTTGATGGACGGCAACATCGGCATCGGCGGCGACCCAGCCGCCCTCCTCGCCCGCGCCGCCGCCCTGGTGGCGCCCGGCGGGCAGGCGCTCGTGGAGGCCGCCGCCCCCGACGTCGACGAGCGGGTCGAGGTCCGGGTCGTCGACGGACGCGGCGCGCGCGGTGTCGACTTCCCCTGGGCCCGCGTCGGAGCCCGGGCCCTGCCCGCGTACGCCGACGCCGCGGGGTGGCGTGTCGAGCGCACTTGGCGGGCAGAGGACCGCAGCTTCCTTCAGCTCCGGCGCCGCCGCTGAGCCAGCCGCCGCACGCCGAGCAGCGCGCCCGTGCCGACGGCCACCACCCCCATCAGGACCAGCCAGTTGCGCAGGTAGTCCAGGGGGAGGGCCGTCGGGTTGGGCGCGCTGCCCGGCCGCAGCAGCAGGGGCAGCGCGATCAGCGTCAGCGACCCGGCGACGATCAGACCGCCGCGCACCACGCCCCGGGCCGGCAGTGCGGCGAGCAGCAGTCCGACACCGAGCACGAGCGGCGCGATCAGCCCGTCGTGCAGCACGATCGCCCCCGCCAGCCACAGCAGCACCTCACCGACCGTCCCCGTGCGCACCACCAGAACGGCGCCGAGCCCCATCAGCCCGACCCCCAGCGCGCCGAGCGCGTACCGGCCGACCATCACAGCACCTCCAGTCCGGCGACCCACTTGGTCTGCAGCACACCCGGCCGGTTCGGTGCGATGATCCGCGCCGGGAAGCCGTGGTCGAGCGAGAGCACCTGCCCGTTGAGCCGGAGCGCGAGCAGGGTCAGCGGATCCTCCGCGTACTCCGCGCCCATCTCCATCACGCGGTACGCGCCCCGGCGCTCCAGCGACACCACCCGTACCCGGGACGACGGCGGCGCTCCCGCCCGCTCCAGCAGATCCCGGATCCGTACGCCCGTCCAGCCGGCCTCCATGCTCCACCCCTCCACACAGGCGATCGGCAGCCGGACCTCGACCTGAGGCAGGGCCCGGAGTTCCGCCAGGCTCAGCGTGTACGGGCGAGGGCCGGCCACCGTCAGCCGCCAGTCGTCCACCGTCGCCGCACCCACCCCTGCGGCCGCGGCCGTACGGTTGATCGGAAGCCCCTGCGTCCCGTGGTCCGGATGGCGCGGCGCGAGCAGGTCGAGACGCTTCAGCGGAGTGAACGACTGGCCCACCGTCGTCAGCGTGACCGCCGCGACACCCGCCGCGACGCCGGTCAGGAGCGACCGGCGGTCGACCTCGTCCTCGGCCGGCAGCGTCAGCGTCCCCTCCGAGCGCCGACCCCAATGGGCCCGGATGTCGGGCCATTTGACGGCTACATGCAGCAACAGCGCGCCGATGAGGAGCCAGGCCACGGCGAAGTGCACGGGGACGAAGGAGAACGGCCACGGGTACCACTCGACGATGTTCAGCAGGCCGGTCAGCAGCTGGAAGACACCGGCCGCGACGAGGACGGCCACCGAGAGACGCTCGAGCGCGTGCCGTACGGACCGTACGGGCGGCCAGACGAACAGCCTCGGGTAGACCGCCCACAGCTTCGCCATCAGCAGCGGGATCGCGGCGATGCCGCTCGCCACGTGCAGCCCCTGACTGAACCGGTAGCCCCAGGTCGGCCGGCTCGGCAGGACGTCCGCGAGCCAGTCCGGCGGCCGCTGGAGGTAGTGACTCGTGACGCCGGTGACGAAACAGACCATCAGGGCGAGACCGAGCCAGCGGCCGATCGCGGTGGCCGTCCTCGCGTCATGGAGGCGGGCGCGGAACGTGGGCAGCGGGGGAGGCGCGATGCGCGGTGTCATGCGCTCCATCTCACCGCCCCGCAGGCCTCCGGAGGCGGAACCGACACCTTACGAAACACGGACGGCCGGGGCGGCGGCCCCCTGGCCGCGCCGGTGGCTGCCACGCTGCCGGGTGTGATCGACTTCCGTACCGCCCTCGCCGGCGGGCTCCTGACCGCGCTCACCACGGTGCTGGTGGCCACCGTCCGGTACGACGGCTACTACACCGACCCCGGCGGTCTTTCCTGGTGGTACGCCGCCTCCTGGGCGCTCTTCGCCGCCTGCGTCCTCGCCCTGCGGAAGGTGCCGGCCCGCCGTGCCGTCGTCCTGGTCCTGGCCGGGTCGGCCCTCGTCGCCGCCACGGGCCTGGTCGCCCCGGCGCGCACGAGCACCGACGCGTACCGCTACGCGTGGGACGGCCGGGTCCAGGCGGCGGGCGTCTCGCCGTACGATCACGCCCCCGCCGACGGCGCGCTGGCGCCACTGCGCGACGACTGGCTCTTCCCGACCGGACCCGCCTGCCAGGGGCCGACCCTCGCCCCGCTCCCTGCCCTGGCCCCGCTCCCTGCCCTGGCCCCGCTTCCGGCTCTCGCCCCGCTCACGACCGGACCGGCGGACGGCACACCCCACTGCACGCGCATCAACCGCCCCACCGTGCACACCATCTACCCCCCGGTCGCCGAGTCGTACTTCCTCGGCGTCCACCTCCTCGCGCCCGACGGCGGCCGGCTGAAGCCCCTCCAGGCCGGCGGCGCGCTCCTCTCCGTCGCCGTCACCGGAGCGCTGCTGCTCATCCTGCGCCGCCGCGGCGATCCCCGTACCGCCGCCTATTGGGCCTGGTGTCCCGCCGTCCCCGTCGAGGCCGTGAACAACGCCCATGTCGACGTCCTCGGCGTCCTGTTCGCCGTGGCGGGACTCGGTCTCGTGGCGCAGCGCCGGCGCGTGGCGGGCGGGACGCTCCTGGGCGCCGCCGTCGCCGTGAAGCTGATGCCGGCGATCGTGCTGCCCGGAGCGCTGGCCGGCGTACGGCGCGCGAGGGACGCTGCGGCGGTCCTCGTCCCGGCGGCGGCCGTGACCGCCCTGTCGTACCTCCCGTACGTGCTCCTCTCCGACGGCTCCGTCCTCGGCTACCTGGGCGGCTACGTCGAGGAGGAGGGGTACGACGACGCCGCGTCCCGCAACCGCTACGCCCTGCTCCGGCTCGTCCTGCCACCCTCCTGGGCCCTGCCCGCCCTGGTGGCGGTCCTGCTCGCCGTCTGCGCCCATGTCGTCCTGCGCGGCGACCCCGAACGCCCCTGGAGCGGCGCGCTGCTGGTCACCGGGACGGCCTTTCTGCTGCTGACCCCGGGGTACTCCTGGTACGCCCTGCTCCTGGTCGCCCTCGTCGCGCTCGACGGGCGCTGGGAGTGGCTGCCGGTCGCCGTGGCGGGGGCGGCGAAGTACGTGACGGGTGCGGCCTTCTCCGACGGCAACGCGGTGGGCACGGTCGCCTACGCCGTCGCGGCGGTGTCCGTCCTGGTCGGCGCCGTGCTGCGGCGTAAGACTTTCGTCATCGGCCGGGAGGTGGCGCGCCCCGCGCAGCCCGGGGTGGAATGCGGGGGAAGGAAGACCGATGGAACGTAGGAAAGGGACGATCGTGGCACGTGGGGGCAGGAAGTCGCTGCTGTGGGGCGCGATGGTGGTCGCGGTGGCGCTGGGGGCCGTGGGGCTCTACTGGTTCCAGCCCTGGAAGCTGTGGCAGAACGAGACGATCGACGAGGCGCTCCCGACGGTGGCGCCCGGGGCATCGTCCTCCGGCGCCGCGAACCCCGGCGCGGACGCGGGCGCGGACCCGGCCGCCGCGCCGAAGACCGTCGCGCAGGGGTCCCTCATCACCCACGAGCACGCCACCACCGGCACGGTGAAGCTCATCCGGCTCGCCGACGGCAGCCTGACCCTGCGTCTGGAGGACCTCGACACCAGCAACGGGCCCGATCTGCGGGTCTGGTTGACCGACGCGCCGGTCAAGGAGGGCATCGCCGGATGGCGTGTCTTCGACGACGGCAAGTACCTCAGCCTCGGGAAGCTGAAGGGCAACAAGGGCGACCAGAACTACCCGCTGCCGCCCGGCACGGACCCGTCCGCCTTCACGAGCGTCACCATCTGGTGCGAGCGGTTCGACGTCTCCTTCGGGGCGGCGGCCCTGAAGGCCTGAGCACCTGGCCGACGATCGAGGGGCCTCGCGCGACGGCGCGGGGCCCCTCGACCGTCCCACCTCCAGAACTCACGTGGATTCACGCGGACTTACGTGGACTCACGCGGAGTCGTGCGGATTCACGCGGACGGGGCCGTCGCCGCCGTCGCGATCCGGGCGAGGGTCGTGCGCATGCCGTGCCGGTTGACGGCGATACGGCGCTCCGTGTTCGTCCCCGCGAAGACGGTGCCGAGCACTTCGGCGAGACGCGCGCCCCGCCCGGTGCGCAGGTCCTGCCAGGTCTCCGTCACGCGGGTGCCCGTCCCCTCGGCCTCGAAGCGGTAGCCCCAGCGGGCGATCGGCAGCCCGAAGACGCCGACGTCGAAGGTGAACTCCTCGCCCTCGCGCGCCGCCGACACGCGCCCCGTCGTGAACCAGAGGAACGGTCCGCGCCGGTTGAGGCCGACGAAGCGGCTCCCGGTCCTTACGGGAGTCCGCGGCACCCAGACCCGGCGGCACTCGGGGCTCCACCGGCCCATGTCGGGCAGGTTCGCCACCAGGCGGTAGACGACCTCCGGCGCGGCATCCACCACGACGGACTCCTCAAGACTCCACTGACGCCCCATCGACGGCCTCCCTGTCGTCGCCCCACTCCGTCCCTACCGGCCGGTAGGGTAGCGGACCCCGCGCGTCAGGGCGGCGTCAGGATCCAGGGCGCACGCGGCAGGGAGGCGTCAAGCCGCCTGTGCGCCCCGAGGTCGACGCGGTTCCTTGTGTCTGGATGTGCGCAACGCCAAGGAACCTCCGGATCAAGGGAGTCGGTCACGCATGGGTGTGGAGAACATCGTCGGGCTGCTGGTGGCCGTCAGCCTGGTCGGTTACCTGGTGGCCGCCCTGATCAAGCCGGAGAAGTTCTGAAGCACGACGCCCCGCCCGCGGCTTCCGCTCCGCGCGCGGCAATCGCCCCGCACACGGCCACGGTCGCCGGACCGGCCGCTGTCGCCCCCCGCCACGGCCCCGCCGCCGTCGCCACGCCCCCTGGCCCGGATCCGGACCCGCGTTCCGACCCGGAACCGCGCCAGGGGCTCCACCCCGTCGCCCGTTCGGGGCCGGCCCCGAGCGACCCCCCGGTCCGGACCCCGACGGACCCCCGACCCGGAAGCCTCAAGGTCTTCCTGGGCGCAGCCCCAGGTGTCGGCAAGACGTACCGGATGCTCGACGAGGGCAGGCGCCGAGCCGCGCGCGGCACCGATGTCGTCGTCGGCGCCGTGGAGTGCCACGGCCGTCCGCACACCGAGGAGATGCTGGGCGGCCTGGAGATCCTGAGGGCCCCGGACCGTACGCGCCCCGCCACCGCGGGCACCGCGACCACCGCCGGCACGACCACCGAAGGCACCACCACGGGAGCCGGCTCCCGTCCGAGCCGCACTCCCGACGCCGGACTTCGTCGCGGACCTGCTCCCGACACCGGACTCCGCGACGGCCCCGACTCCGGTCTCCGCCACGGCCCCGCCCCCGACACCGGACTCGACCTCGACGCCGTCCTCCGCCGCCGCCCCGAGGTCGTCCTCGTCGACGAGCTCGCTCACGCCAACCCGCCCGGCTCCCGCCACGCCCAGCGTTGGCAGGACGTCCAGGAGCTGCTGGCCGCGGGCATCGACGTCGTCGCCACCCTCAACATCCAGCACCTGGAGTCCCTCACCGACGTCGTCGTGAAGATCACCGGCGTGCCCCGGCACGACACGGTGCCCGACGACGTCGTCCGCCGCGCCGGGCAGATCGAGCTCGTGGACGTCCCGCCGGAGTCGCTGCGCCGGCGCATGGCCCACGGAGACATCCACCCGCCCGAGAAGATCGACGCCGCCTTCGCCAACTACTTCCGCCCCGGCAACCTCACCGCGCTCCGCGAGCTCGCCCTCTTCTGGACCGCCGACCGGGTCGACGAAGCCCTGCGCCGGTACCGCTCGGAGGAGGGCATAGACGGGGTCTGGGAGACCCGCGAGCGGATCGTCGTCGCGCTGACCGGCGGCCCGGAGGGGGAGACCCTGATCCGGCGCGCCGCCCGGATCGCCGCCCGCTCGGCCCGCGGCGGCGCCCTGCTCGCCGTGCACGTCGTCCGCAGCGACGGCCTCGCGGCCGGCGCCTCGCACGCCGCGCTCGCCCGGCAACGGCGCCTCGTCGAGAGCGTCGGCGGCAGCTACCACTCGGTCGTCGGCGACGACGTGCCCACCGCCCTGGTGGAGTTCGCCGCCGCCGAGAACGCCACCCAGCTCGTCCTCGGCACCAGCAGGCGCCGCCGCCTCGAACGCTTCCTCACCGGTCGCGGCATCGGCGAGACGACCGTCGCGCTCTCCGCCGACATCGACGTCCACATGGTCACGCACGAGCGCGCCGGACACGGCCGTCTGCTGCCCTACCGGCGCCGGACCCTGCCCGTCTCGCGCCGCGTCGCCGGGCCGGTCGCCGGACTGCTCCTGCCCGTCCTGCTCACCTTCCTGCTCGACGGCGCGCGCGGCCGGCTCGACCTGACCAGCGAGGCCCTCCTCTTCCTGCTGGTCGTCGTCGGCGTGGCCTGCATCGGCGGGGTCGCCTCCGCGCTGATCGCCGCGCTGACCGCGTCCTTGCTGCTCACCTACTGGTTCGTGCCGCCCATCGGCGCGTTCGGCCTCAGCGACGCCGACAACGTGCTCGCCCTCGGTGTCTTCGCCGTCGTCGCCGGTACGACGGCCGCCGCCGCCGACCGCTCCCTGCGGTTGTCCCGACGCGCCGCGCGTGCCACGGCCGAGGCGGAGACCCTGTCCTCGCTCGCCGGCGACATCGTCCGCGGCGACCAGGCGATCCCGGCGCTGCTGGCCCGTACCCGCGAGACCTTCGCGATGGACTCTGCCGAACTCGTCGAGCAGCCGGTGGACGACCCTGACGCGGTCCACGTCCCCGTCGGGTCCGACCTGTTCCTGCTTCTGCGGGGCCGTACCCTGCCGTCCTCCGAACGCCGGGTCCTCTCCGCCTTCGCCGCCCATGTGGCAGCCGCCGTCGAACGCTCCCGTCTCGCCGAGGCCGCCGCCGAGGTGGAGCCGGTCAAGGCCGCCGACCGGATGCGCACGGCCCTGCTCGCCGCAGTCAGCCACGACCTGCGGACGCCGCTCGCCGCCGGCTGGGCCGCCGTGGGCTCCCTGCGCAGCCCGGACGTGGAGTTCACCCCCGAGGAACAGGACGAACTCCTCGCCACCGCCGACGAGTCCATGGCCCGCCTCAGCCGTCTCGTCGACAACCTGCTCGACATGAGCCGGCTCCAGGCCGGCGCGCTCACCCTCCATCTGCGCGCCACCACCCTGGAGGAGGTGCTGCCCGCCGCCCTCGACTCCCTGCCGCCCGACAGCCCGCCGCCCGACATCCGTACCCCCGAGGACCTGCCGCCCGTCCTGGCCGACCCGCCGCTGCTCGAACGCGTCCTCGCCAACCTGCTCGCCAACGCCGTGCGCCACGCCCCGGCCGGTCACCCCGTGCTCGTCACCGCGAGCGCCCTCGGCGGCCGCATCGAGGTACGCGTCGTCGACCGCGGCCCCGGTCTCCCGCCCGCCGACCGGGAACGGATCTTCGAACCCTTCCAGCGGCTGGGCGACACCGACAACACCACGGGCGTCGGCCTCGGCCTCGCCCTCTCCCGGGGCCTCACCGAGGCCATGGGCGGCGCCCTCACCTCGGAGGACACGCCCGGGGGAGGGCTGACCATGGTCGTGTCGCTGCCCTGCGCGGACGCCACCTGACCAGGTCGGTACGCAGGGCAGCGCCCCGGGCACATGGCCGCGCCGCGGAGCCGGTCGGCGTGCTGGGGCCCGATCAGGGCGCTGGGGCCCGCTCCGCGAACCCCGCCCGTTTGTACGTCCGCATCAGCAGGGCGACATCCGTCGACGTCACCCCGTCGAGACGCCCGAAGACCCGGGACGTGAACGCGTGCAGATCGCGGGCGGAGCGGTGGCTGGAGTAGCCGAGCAGGGTGGTCGTCCCGGTCGTCACGACCAGGTGCCGCACCGCCGCCTCGCGCGCCAGCGCGCGGATCGCGCCGTCGAGCCGGTCGTGCCCCACGGCCAGCCGGAACCGTGCCTCGACGGGATAGCCGAGCACCGCCGGATCCGCGTGCAGCCGCAGATGCAGGATGTGCGAGGTCATCAGCCGCGCGAGGCGGCGCCGGGCCGTCGTCTCGCCGACCCGCAGCTCACGCGCGAGGCGCGTCGTCGACATCCGGGCGTCCCGGTGCAGCAGCGCCACCAGGCGCCGGTCCAGTTCGTCCACGGCGAGCGGCTCCGGCAGCGGCCGCCCCTCCATGGCGTGGCGCCGCACGTCGGTGGGCTCCTCGTCGTACGGCGCCCAGTCGCTCGCCGTGAGCAGCAGCCGCAGCACGACGGACGAGTGGAGGTCGACGACCCCGTCCATCCGTCCCACCACCGAATCGACGACGGTCAGCAGCGTCTCGTGGTCGGGCACGTTCAGCTCGACGAACACCTCCAGGGCGCCGGTCGCGACCTCCACGGACCGCGTCTCCGGCCGCCGCGCCAGCGCCAGCGCCGTCTCGTGCACCCGCCCGGGCGCGCAGCGCACGGCCAGTTCCGCCGTGACGCCCTCACCCAGGTACTCGGGGATCAGCGCCGCCGTGAAGCCCACGTCCCCGCCGGCCGTCATCCGGTCCAGCCGGCGCGCGACCGTCCGCTCGTGCACCCCGGCCGCCGCCGCGACGGCGGCGAACGGCGCCCGCGGATCGCGGTGCAGCGCCCGCAGCACCGCGTGGTCCAGGGCGTCGAGCCCGGAGCCCTCCGCCGGCGTGCCGGATTCCGTGGCCATCGGGCACCTCCTTCCACGCGTCACGGGACCGTACGGCATCGCCCGAGCGCCGTCTTCGGCGTGACCGAGAAGCGCCCTCGACACCCTCGCCGTGCCCGAATCCGCCGGACGCCCCCGCCCGCATGCCGCCTTCACCCGAATATCGGGCCCACTCTTGCCCGAGTACCGGCCCACTCGCCACATTGTGGTGCGGATTCAGCCACGTGGCAGGCCGACGACGACCGGCCCCCAGAGCGCCTCCGCCCCCGCTCCCTCCCGCCTCGGCCCCAGGGCCCCTTCCCGAACAGGTGATACGTATGACGGACACCGGCACCCTGCGCAGACCACCCGCGCGCCACGCCGTCCGGGCGACGCCCGCCGCCGCCGTGATCGCCTCCGTCGTACTGGTCGAGCTGTCCAGCGGCATCACCCAGGGCTTCCTGTCCCCGCTGCTCAAGGGGCTCACCGAGACCCTCCGGGTGACCGCGGCCGACCTGAACTGGATCAGCATCGCCAACCTGCTCTCCAGCGTGGCCTTCACCCCCGTCCTCTCCCGGATGGGCGACCTGTACGGCCACCGGCGCGTCCTGCGCTGGAACCTCGCCATCGTGCTGCTCGGCTCCGTGCTCGTCGGCCTGAGCCGCTCCTTCGGCGTGCTGCTGACCGGCCAGATCCTCCAGGGCGCCTTCGCGGGCTTCTTCCCGCTGCTCGTCGGCGTCCTCCGCAACCGGGCGACCGGCTCTCCGGACGGCGCGGGCGAAGGCGGCGAGAGCCGCCGGGGCATCAGCTTCATGGTCGCCGCCCTCGTCGGCGGTCTCGCGCTCGGCCTGGTGGCCAGCGGTTTCGTGGCGCGTACGGTCGACAGCCCGACCGCCGCCCTCTGGGTCCCCACCGCCGCCGTGGGCCTCGCCCTCGCCGCCACCTGGCGCCTGCTGCCGGAATCCGCCCACCGGCCCGGCGGTCGCATCGACTGGGCGGGCGGGATCCTGCTCTGCCTCGGCCTCGTCGCGATCATGCTCGGCCTCGGCATGGGCGGCCTGCCCGGCTGGGAGTGGGACTCGGCCCGCACGCTCGGCTGCCTCGTCGGCGGCGCCCTCGTCACGGCCCTGTGGGTCCTGGTGGAACTGCGGACGGACGAGCCGATGATCGACGTCAGGATGTTCCGGCACCGCAACGTCGTCACCGTCTCCCTGGTGACCCTCACCTTCACCTTCTGCATGCTGGGGCTCCAGGTCGCCAACCCCGTCTTCATGGGCACCGGCCCGGCCGAGCACGGCTACGGCCTCGGGCTCGACCCCTTCGCGATCGCCCTCGCGATGCTCCCCAACCTGCTCGCCCTGGCCCTCGCCGCGCTCGCCGCGCCCGCCGTCGCGGCCGCCCTCTCCGACCGGCTGACCCTGGTCGCCGGCTCGCTCCTGATGGCCGTCGGCTACCTCGTCTCCCTCACCTGGCACACCTCGATGCTCCCGTTCCTGCTGGGCACGGCGGTGGCGGGCGTCGGCACCGGGTTCCTCCAGCACTCCACCCGGACGCTCGCCGTCGAGAGCGTGCCGCACGACCGCACCTCGGTCGGCTCCGGCATCAACGAACTCCTCATCAACGTCGGTGGCTCGCTCGGCGCGGCGGCGGTCCTCACCGTCTTCGCGGCGCGCACCCCGGCCGGCGCTGTCCTGCCGGAACTCGGCGCGTACACCACGTCCTGGACCATCTGCGTCGCCGTCTCGCTCGCGGGTGCCGCGATCGCCCTGCTGTACCGCACCCCCAAGAACGTGGAGGGCACGAAGTGACGACCACCCCGACGGAGCACGCCCGCGCGGTCCTGACGCGGCGCCAGGACGAGGTCCTCGCCCTCAGCCACCAGCTGCACGCGGACCCGGAACTCGCCTACGAGGAGCACCGCGCGGCCCGCCGCATCACCGACCTCGTGGAGGCCGCGGGCTTCGCGGTGGACCGGGGCGTGTGCGACCTGCCCACCGCGTTCACCGCGACCGCCGGCACGGGCGACCTCGTCATCGGCATCTGCGCGGAGTACGACGCCCTGCCCGGCATCGGCCACGCCTGCGGCCACAACGTCAACGGCGCCGCGTCGGTCGCCGCCGCCCTGGCGCTCGCCCCGCTCGCCGACGATCTCGGCATCACCGTGAAGCTTCTCGGCACTCCCGCCGAGGAGTTCGGCGGCGGCAAGGTCGACATGCTGCGCGGCGGCGCCTTCGACGACGTCGCCGCCGCGATGATGGTGCACGCCGCGCCGCAGGACTCCGTCGGGCTGGCCTCCCTGGCCATCAGCAGCTGGAAGGTCGGTTACACCGGCCGTGCCGCCCATGCCGCGGCCATGCCCGAGCGGGGTGTCAACGCGGCCGACGCGATGATGATCGCCCAGGTCGCGATCGCCGCGTACCGGCAGCAGATGCGGCCCGGTTCGGTCGTCTCCGGGGTCGTCACCTCCGGCGGCGAGGCGGCGAACGTGATCCCCGCCCACACGACCGCCGACTACGACTGCCGCGCCGACACGGCCGAGGAACTGCGCGAGCTCCAGGCCCGTATCCGCGCCTGCTTCCAGGCGGGCGCCCTCGCCACGGGCGCCGAACTCGCCCTGGAGACCGTGGGGAACGACTACGCCGACCTCCGCCAGGACCTCGCGATGGGCCGCAGCTACCTCGCCGCCGCCCGCGCGCTCGGCCGCACCGTCCCCGACACCGACCCGAACCTGCGGGCCGGCTCGACGGACATGGGCAATGTCTCGCACGTCGTCCCCACGATCCATCCGATGATCGGCTACGACTGCGGCGACACGATCATGCACAACCCGGAGTTCACCCGCTACGGCACCACCCCGCAGGCCGACCGCGCGGTCCTGGACGGCGGACTCGCCATGGCGTGGACGGCCGTCGACCTGGCCACCGACCCGGCCCACCGCGAGGCCCTGCTCACCCGCCTCGCGACCCGCGAGCCGCTCGTCGCCGGCTGAACACCCCCAAGAACCGGGCCGGGTGGAAGCGAGGACGGCGCTCCCAACCGGCCCTCGCGCCGCTCGGCCGGCCCTACACCCGTGGCCGCAGCAGCGCGTAGCAGGCGGCGGTGACGGCGATGCCGACGGGCAGGGAGAGGTCGATCCCGCCGAGGGCCGCGGCGATCGGCCCGGTGTACAGCGTGTTGACGCACAGCGCCGCCGCGGTGACGCCCGCCCCGAGCGCGAGCGCGCCCGGCACGCCGAACCCCGCGGAGTACCAGAAGGGGCTGGTGCGGCTCTCGTCCATCAGCGCCTGACCGTCGTAGCGGTTGCGGCGGAGCGCGATGTCGGTGGCGTAGAGGGCGGTGGCGGGGCCGAGGAGGACCACGGTCAACTGGAGGACGTTGCTGACGGTGTCGAGGAAGTTGGACACGAGCAGCGCGTACAGCGTCAGGCTCGAGGCGACCACCCCGTCGACGACGACGCTGAGGGAGCGGCGGATGCGGATGCCGACGGCCTGCAGCGCGAGTCCGGCGCTGTACGCGGTCAGGGCGTTGATCGCGATCGTGCCGAGGACGAGCGCGAGCAGGAACACCGGGGTGAACCAGCCGGGCAGGAGCGCCTCCAGCGCGGTCTGCGGATCGCTCATGTCGACGGTCGTGGCCGCAAGCGCCCCCAGGGAGCAGACGGCGACGCTCGGCAGGAACCCGCCGAGCGCGGTCCAGCCCATGACCGCACGGGACGAGGCCGTACGCGGCAGATAGCGCGAGAAGTCGGCGCTGGTGGTGTACGACAGCGGGCCCGCGGCGATCAGCGTGACGCCCGCCAGGAGGGTCGCCCAGAGGTCCGCCCCGGAGAGCCGGCCCTGCGGCGGTGCGTAGCCGAAGTCGGCGTGCAGCAGCACCACGTACGCCACGACGCCGAAGGCGGCGGTGAGGGCGAGGGTGATCGGCAGGTACAGCTTCACGATCAGGGCGTGCCCGTAGACGCTGATGGTCAGGGTGACCGCGGCGATGAGCAGGACGACGGCGGTCTTGACGACCGTGTTCGTCGGCAGACCGGTCTTCGCGACCAGGGCGAAGGCGGCGGAGGCGGCGGCCGCCAGATTGAGGGCGAAGTAGCAGACCGAGATGGTCCAGCCGGTGACCGCGTTGTTCACCCGGTTGCCCCGGACCCCGTACATGGCCCGGGTGATCACCTCGCTCGGCGCGCCCGCCGCAGGTCCTGAGATCGCGAGCACCCCCGTGAGCAGCCAGAACAGGTTGCCCACGACGATCACCCCGAGGGCCTGCCAGAGGCTGAGGCCCATGAGCACGAGGGCGCCGCCGATGACCAGGCTCAGGTAGTTGACGTTCGCCGCGGCCCAGACGGAGAAGAGCTCACGGGGCCGCCCGTGGCGCTCGGCGTCGGGGATGTGGTCGATGCCGTGGACCTCGACCCGGCCCGCCCGCTCGGTGTCGGGCGGCGCGGTGTGCGCGCCCTCGGCGCCGGGGCGGGGGTCGGGGATGGTGGACGCCATGAGGCCCTCCGGATGCGTGTCGTGCCGACCTGCTTGCTTATTGGTCGCACACTCAATAGCATCGCCGGTATGTCGTCAAGCGTCCAGCGCAAACGAATCCGCAAGACTCCCGAGGCCCGCCGGGCGGAGATCGTCGAGACCGCGGCCCGGGTCGCCCTGCTCGAAGGCCTCGAATGCGTCACCCTCCGGCGGATCGCGGAGGAACTCGACGTCAGACCCGGTCTGATCAGCCACTACTTCCCCTCGGCCGAGGAACTCGTGGCCGAGGCCTTCGCGATCGCCGCCATGGGCGAACTGGACGCGCTGCTGCCCGCCGACCGCCCCGAGGGCACCCCCACGGAGCACCTCGCGCGCTACTTCGCGCTGTCGACGGGAGAGGCGTACGACGACATCAGCCGCCTGTGGATCAACGCGCGCCATCTGAGCCGCTACCGCCCGCTGCTGCGCGAGCGCGTGGCGGAGATGGAGCGCGCCTCCGACGACCGCCTGGAGGGCCTGATCCGCGACGGCGTGCGGGCGGGGGAGTTCCGTACGGACGCCCCCCGGACGGCGGCCATCCAGATCCTGGTGGTTCTCGACGGCCTCGGCGCCCACGCCAACACCGACCGGAGCGACCGCCCGGAGGCCGTGACCCGCATGGCCCTCACCACCGCCGAACGCGTCCTGGGCCTCCCCGACGGCGCCTTGACGCCGACGAGTTGACGCGGCTTCCCGGCCCCCTCCCTCCCTTTTCCCATCACCTTGGAGTTGTTGTCGTGGGTTGTTCCCTGATCATCGTGTCGGCGCGGCTGCTGGACCCGGCCACGGGCGCCCTCCTGCCGCAGACGGCTCTGGCGGTGTCCGCCGGCCGGATCGTCGCGCTGGGCGACGACCGCGAGATCCGTGACCTGGCGGACCGTTCCACCACGGTCGTGGACGTCAAGGGCGGGGTGATCGTCCCCGGCCTGGTCGACGGCCACATCCACCCCGTGTCGGGCGCCGAACTCACCCAGGGCCTCGACCTCTCCGCCTGCACGGACCTCGCGTCCCTGCGCGAACTGCTCGCCCGTGCGGTCGGGCGGCTCGACCGGGAGGAATGGCTCTTCGGCTGGGGCCTGGACCCGAACGTCTTCGGTGACCGTCCCGTCGAGGCCGCGGCGCTCGCTCCGGTCCTGGACGGCGTACCGGCCCTGCTCCAGCTCTTCGACGCCCACTCGTCGCTGGCCAGCGCCCGCGCGCTGGAGCTCGCCGGCATCGACGGCCCGCGGACCTTCGAGCAGGCCGCCGAGATCGTCTGCGACGAGCAGGGCAGGCCGACGGGTCTGCTCCTGGAGGACGCGGCCTGCGAGCTGGTGGAACGCGTCGCGCCGCAGCCCTCGCGCGCCGAGCGCCGCGACCGGCTGGCCGCGGTGCTGCGGGAGATGGCGGCGTCCGGCCTCACCGGCGGCCACGCCATGGACGCCAACGGCGACAGCCTCGCGCTGTACGCGGAACTCGAGGCGGCCGGCGACCTGCCGCTGCGGCTGCGCGTCGCGCCGTGGTGCCAGCCGGGTACGGACGAGGCAGGCGTGGCCGCCCTGATCGCGCAGCAGGGCACGGGCGGAGACCTGTGGAGCGTCCGGGGCGTGAAGCTGTTCATGGACGGCACGATCGACAACGGCACGGCCTGGCTGGAACACCCGGACCGGCTGGGCGAGTCCGTCCAGGCCTTCTGGCCCGACCCCGAGGCGTACACGCGCGTGGTGGCCCGGCTGCACGGCGCGGGGGTGCCGACGGCTACGCACGCGATCGGGGACGCCGCCGTGCGGCACGTCCTGGACGCCGTGGAGAAGGCCCGCGCCGAGGGTGGGGGCGCCGCCGGGGACCATGTCAGGCACCGCGTCGAGCACATCGAGAGCGTGCCCGACGACACGCTCCGCCGCTTCGCCGCCCTCGGCGTGGTGGCCTCGATGCAGCCCACCCACTGCTGCGACTTCACCCGCGCCGACCACACCGACAACTGGTCCCGCCGGCTCGGCGAGGAACGCGCCTCGCGCGCGTGGCGCTGCCGGGACCTGCGCGACTCCGGCGCCACGGTCGTCCTCGGCTCGGACTGGCCGATCGCCTCCTTCCCGCCCCTCGGGGTGATGGCGGGCGCCCGCCACCGCCGCCCGACGCGTGACCTGACCCAGCCCCCGCACGGCCCCGACCAGGCACTCGAAGCGCTGGACGCGCTCCAGGGCCTGACCACGGGACCGGCGTTCGCCGCGGGCCAGGAACACCAGGAGGGCCGGCTCGCCGTCGGCTACCGGGCCGACCTCACGGTCCTCGCCGACAACCCGCTCACGACCCCCGCCACGGCCCTCGCGGACCTGCCGGTCCTCCTCACGGTCCTCGACGGCCGGATCACGCACCGCGCCGAGGCGCTCTGATCCCTCTGACCCTTCTGACCCCTCTGACCCCTCTGACCCCTCTGGTCCCTCTGGTCACGACAGGGCCCGGGTGACGGCCCGCGCGGTGTCGGCGATCAGCCGGTTGTCGTAGTCGGCGTCGGGACGGTGACGGTGCGACAGGACGGCCAGCACGATCGGTGCCCGCCCGGGCGGCCACAGGACGGCGATGTCGTTGCGGGCACCGTACGTGCTGCCCGCCCCGGACTTGTCGCCGACGACCCACCCGGAGGGCACCCCGGCGCGGGTGAGTTCCGCGCCGGTGGTGCTGGTGCGCAGCCACCGCGTCAACTGCGCGCGCTGCGGCGGCCTGAGCGCGTCACCGAGCACGAAGGCGCGCAGGTCCTGCGCCAGGGCCCGGGGTGTGCTGGTGTCCCGAGTGTCCCCGGGAGCCCACCGGTTGAGCTCCGGCTCGCGGCGCACCACACGGGTGACGGTGTCACCGAGTTCCTCAAGGACGGCGTCGAGCGCGGCGGGCCCGCCGAGTTCGTCGAGGAGGAGGTTGGCGGCCGTGTTGTCCCCGCTGCGCACGGCGGCGTCGCACAGCTCCTCCAAGGTCATCCCGGTGTCGACGTGCCGCTCGGTGACGGGGGAGGGCGCGACCAGATCGCTCCGCGAGTACCTGACGACCCGCTCCATGTCCGCGTCGCCGCGCCCACGCAACACCGCCCCGGCGGCCAGCGCCTTGAAGGTGGAGGCGTAGGGAAAACGCACCGCGTCGTTGTACGCGATCTCCCGCCCGCTGCCGGTGTCGACCGCGTACACCCCCAACCGCGCACCGTACGCACCCTCCAACTCCCGCAGCCGCTCCCGCACATCGGCCGCCACGGAGGCGGGGGAACCGGCGGGCGCGGGTGCGCGGGCGGGCTCGCCGCCGGCGCACCCGGCGAGCGGCAGGAGCACCAGCGCACCCAGGACGGCGAGGAGCGGGAGCACGGGACGACGAAGGCGAATCGGCATGCTGAAGAGGTTCTCCCAGGACGCGTCGAGCCGCGGGCACTTCGGACGGTGTCGGCGTGTTGGCACCGCGACCCGCTCCGCCGTCGCCGACTTCGGTGTCCGTGGGGCGTGGGACGATCGGGGTCATGACCGTCTCGCTGGATGCCCTGCTGCCGACCGCCACCGGAGCGCACGTCTCGACCACGTACGCCGACTGGGCCGACGTGCACGACCCGGACAGCGCCGGTACGGCGCGTGACCTGGTCGCCGAGATGGGGACGGAACTGAGCCGGTTCCGGAGCAAGCCGGGCCGGTTCGTGGACGCCATGGCCGCGCGTGCCCGCCTCCTGCCCGCGGAGCACCTGCCGTGGTTCTGGGACACCGTCGGCCACCGCCTCATCGGCCAGGGCGGCCGTCCTGGCGGCAGGGCCTACGCGGCCGCGCGGGCGGCCGAGGCCGAGCACGGTCTTCCGGTGGACGCCGGCTACCGCCGGGCCAACGCCCTGCTGTTCGCCCGCGGCGGCGCCATGCCCGCGAAGGAGTTCGCCGCCCACCAGCGCTTCCTCGCCGAGACCTCGGAGCCCGCCGCCGCCCACGCGGCCCTGGACGACTTCCTGACCGCCTGGACGGCGTCACCGGCCGACCTTCCGGCCGACCTGGTGCGCCGCGTGAAGGCCTCGGCGAAGGCGGCGGGCCAGGGGGACGAGGAGGCCGCGAGGCTCGTGGGCGAACTCCTCGCCGTTACGCGGGACAAGGCCGTCCCGGACGCCGTGCTCAAAGGCGCGACGCCCCTCCTGCGCGCCCACCCGCCGACGGACGCGGTCGCGACCGGGCTCCTCGGCGTCTTCCCCGACGGCGTCACCGACGGCGGGGCGTGGCTGCGGATGCTGATCGCCTCGGGTGCGACGGAGGCGATGGAGTCCGGTCGGGTGGTTCCGCAGGGCGGTCTGCGGCACTGGGTCGGGACCTTCATGCGCATGTACCAGTACGCGGCCCAGAGCGGCGGAGGCGTGGCCCGGCAGCCGCTCCCGCCCGAACTCTGTGACCTGATCGACCGGTTGGGCCCCCGCCTGCACGCGGAGGGCGGCGCCCCGCTGACCCTGCACAACACCCGCCACCACTACGAGGGCTTCGACGCGGACGTACTGGACGCCTGCCTGGCCACCGGGGCCGAGGTTCTGGACCCCGGCCCCGCGGTCCGGCTGCGCTTCTGGGGCGAGCGGTCCCGACGCGACCTCCGCGCGCTCGCCGCCGACCCGGTGTTCGGCCCGCGACTGGAGAGGACGGTCCACGCCACTCTGCTCCCGGAAGGGTCCCTCCACCGGCGCCGTAAGCCGGGAACGGCGGTCACGCTGCTGCCGGGCAACGAGGGCATCGCCCGCCTGGTGTCCGCCCGAGTGGACAAGCTCCTCGCCACGGTCGCGGCCGGCGGGATGGCGGGCGCGGAGGAGGCCCTGGCCGAACTGGAACTCCTCCTGGACGGACCGACGGTGGATGCCCTGGACGGCGTCGCCGACGCCCTCGCCGGAGCCGGCCCGGCCGGCACGCTGCACCGCTCCCTGGCGGCCGGCCTCCCGGAGGAACTGGCCTGGCCCGCGCTGGAACGGGTCTACGAGGACTTCGCGAAGGAAGCGGCCGAGGCCTCCGTGACAGAGGGCGAAGGTCCTCTCCCTGGCGTCTCGGGCGTGACGTCCACCTGGCCGGTCCTGACGGTCTTCGGCCGCCACCGCGCGGTCGCCGTGGCCCCCGACGGCGTCAGGGCCTCCTGCCGTTACACGATCCCGGACGACGCGACGATGTTCGCGGCGCACTACGCGGGCGGCTCGTTCCTGGTGAGCTGGACGGCCAAGCCGAACCCGAACCACTGCGACACCGCGTTCTGGGCCGACCACCCCGACGACCCGTTCACCCCCGACGAGGTCGGCGGCCTGGTCCCCTTCGGCGGCAGCCTGGACGGCGCGTACGGCTTCCAGTTCGAAACCCAGGACGGCAGCGGTCGCCACGGCGGAACGGGCATCCTCCGCCCCGGCGGCAAGCAGGGCATCGACAGGGACGAACTCCAGCTCGGCGACGGCTCCACGATCTGGACCAACGCGGTCTTCGGCCGGCAGCCGTGGCGGCAGGTCCATCCCCTCACGGGAGAACGCGAGGGCGCGACCCCCCTCCCGGACTTCCTCGGCGCCTCACCCGCGACCGCGCCCGACACGGACCTGCCCCTGGCCACGGAAGCCCTCCAACTGGCCCCGCTCCCCGCAGGCCTGGCGGACTCCCCTCTGGGCACCCGTGACGGCCTGGTCGGAACGAGGATCCACAGCCGCCCCGGCCACTACCTCCTGCAGAGCGTGGACGGGCGCACGGCCCGCTTCACGAGCGACCGTCAGGGGCAGCAAGCCTGGGCCCTGTGGGCCCCACCCGAGGCCCCGACGCAGGCCGTCGTCCTCGCGGAGGCCCGGACCCCGACGGGCGTACGCGCCTACACCGCCGACGGCACCCTGCTCTGGGAACAGGACGGCCACCGCTCACCCCACCACCCCCGAGTCGCTCCCGCCCGGCACGTCACCGTCTCCGGGGGAGTGGCCCTCCCTCCGGCGTTCTGGTACCTCCTCCGGACCCGTGACAGGACCGCCTCAAAGGCGCTCCGCGCGACCACCCGACAGACCGCCGACACCCTCCTCGCCGCCGCCCTGGAATCCCCCGAAGCCCTGAGGGCGACCCTTTCCAGCGAGTTCCCCATGCTCACGGACCCGGTCCTGACCGCGGCGGTAGCGGCGCTCGCGACCCGAGCGGCCCGAACGGACAGCCGCCGCCGCGCACTTCACCAGCGCATCACCTCACCCGAAGAGATCTGACGGCGGGGCACGCGGGGACCGTGGGAGGATCCCCGGGTGAGGACAGCGACCCCGCCGTCCCCGCGCAGGCGTGATCACCGAAGCGACGAGTCACGGGAGACACCGATGTGGGACATCCTCGGCCACGTCATCGAACGCGTGCCCGCGGCCGTTCGGGCCGTCGACTGGATACAGCCGCGATGGCGCCGAAGGCGTCACGCCCAGATGATCTCCGCCCTGCGAGGCGGGGAAACGGTCGACATCAGGTGCGCCGCACGGTTCCGCAACTCCGGTGGAGCCCGGCACCGCGCGACGCTGGCCTTGCGGGCCGAAGGCGCCTTCCTGTCCACCGCCGACGGCACACTCCAGCAACTCCGGCTCGGCACAGCGGCCACTGTTGTGGAGCTCGTGCCCGAACGCGCGATGCTGGTGTGCGACGTCGACGGCCGACAACTGGAGGTTCTGCTGCGGGACGATGAGGGCCACTTGTTCCGGGCGGTGGCGAACAGCCTTCGGGACCGTGGAATCCTGACCACACCCGGACGGGAAGGCGGGACGGGGCCGGCCGGATTCGAACCGACGTCCTCCCACACGCGGTGAAGGCGCGACGACCGCTGCGCTACGAGCCCCGTCCCGGAGGTGATCATACGAGCCGGTCGTCCTCCGGCGCACCCGACTATCCCCGGACGGCGACGGGGGCACTCCGATCGCAACTCGTCGCGTCCCACCGGTTCCGTCGACACCCATGATCCACACCGTAGCCGCGGCCGGTAGCGTGTCTTGTTGTGAGCGCATCAGAGGTCGAAGAGTTCGACAGCACCTTTCTGCAGCTGTTCCGCAACGCTGGGCGGGACGCCGCGGCGCAGGTCGCCGAGGCGATCGGGGCTGGGGGACGGGCCGCGGTCCTGGGCCAGTGGTGGCGGGTGCCGCCGGAGGGGCTGCGGGACTGGGTCGCCGAGCACGGGGACAGCGGAGAAGTGGCGGCGCTTCTCGAAAACTCGGGCCTGACCCGGCATCAGGCCGCGCTCGTCGCCAGCCGCGACGACCTCGACCCGGCGCTCGTCGAGGCGGCGGGCTCCGGGCAGGCGGAGGTGGCATCCGGACTGGTCGAGAAGCAGTGGCAGGCGGGGCCCGTCGTACGGTTCGAGGGCTACGGCCCGAACAGTGCGTTGCGGCCGGAGGTCGTACGACGCGTCCGAGCCCGGCTCGGCACCGACGAGCGGGCCTGGGAGCGGGCGTTGGAGCTGCTCGCGACCGACTTCACCGGCGATTTCCCGGCCTTCCTCGACGCCGCAGTCAGCCACGAAAGCGGCTCCGGTGAGCACAATGTCCCCGTCGACCCGAAGAAGGAAGTCGTCTGGCTGATCCGGATCGCGCCAGGTGACCTGCCCCGGCGTCTCCTCGCCCGCCTCGCCCCGCGCCCCCTCGACCGGATCGCCGACAGCTACCACCGGGTGGCGCTCGCCCAGCCTCTGATCGACACCGGTGACCGCGACGTCTGGCAGAGCATGTTCGGCGGCGACTACAGGCTGAAGCACCGCACCAGTAGCCAGGAAGCCACGATCGAGCGCGCCTTCCTGCTGCGGGACGATCCCGAGATCAACGAGTGGTTGCTCACCGGCGTGCTCGACCAGGCGCGGGACAAGGGGTACGCACTCGCTCCCGCCATCCGGCTGGCCCTGCTCGAGGGCCGTGCCTTCGGACCCGGCGCCCTGGATCCGCTGCCCCGGACGTCCGCCGTACTCGCCCTCGTCGCCGCCCCGCGCCCCGCGTCGTCGCACCCTCGCGACGCCGACCTGCTGCGTCTGTGCTTCGACTCCCGCGAACCCGGCCTGGTCGCCCAGGCCTTGCGAGCGTCCGTCGAGCGCGAGGACGCCCTGCTCACCCCGTACCAGCAGCTGTCAGCCGGCATACGGATGTGGAAGTCCGGCCGCGCCGACGAGCTCCGCGCGCTGCTGGCCGAACGACTCCCTGGCATCCAGGACCCTGACGCGCGCGAGACGTTCGCGCTCGCGCTGGACCAGGACTCCCCGCGACCGCTGGAGGATGCCGCAGCGGTACTCCGGGAGCGGGACGACCACCTCGACGAGGCCCTGAGCCTCTGGGCCCTGCGGTTTCCGCACGGGTTGCGGCCCTCCAGCATGAACCTGATGCACCTCGCCGAGCTCGCCGGGGCGAGCCGGGCCATCACAGAAGACCGTGCGTACCGCGTGGACTGGGACCTCGTCCGCAGCCGACTCGCCGACCCGGGGATGCGCCACCACCGCAAGCGCGCACGTGAACGGTACGGGGTCCTGCTCGCGCACGCCGACTGCCCGCCGGACGTCGTGACCGCCCTGACCGATCCCGATCTCAACGAGTTCGACCTGCTGCGCCTGTACGCCGACCGGGACACCGCCCTCGCGACGCTGACCCGGGGACACCTCGCCGCATACAACCGCGAGGGCGCCGCGCTCTGGGAGCCCCTGCGCCGGACCTCCCCGCACTCCGGGGGCCGGACGCCCGCGGTGAGCCCCGAAGACGTCCTTCGGTACGCCCGCCCCGTTCAGGTCGCCGTCGGTTCCGCGCCGGCCGAGGCTGTCGACCGGTTCGTCCAGGAACACCTCGCACCGATCGTCGCCGAGGATCCGGCGGCCGAGGCCGGGCTCTGGCTCGCCCTGAGGCGTCTCACCCCGTACTTCTCCGGTCCACTGCCCGCGCTCCTGCGCACCGCCGTCCGGCTGCGCGGGGGCGGCGAGCCGCTCGACGTCGTGCCCGCCGCCGACTTCCTCGCGGGCCCGGACCGGGACACCGCGGCCGACCTGGTCCGCGAGAGGCTGGGCCCGTCCCCCGGACCGTGGATCGACGCCGTACGCCTGCTCGCCACAGGATTCGACGGAACGCTGCCCGCACTCCTCGACTCCGCGCTCGCGGCGGAGCCGCACGTCGAGCCGGACGCGGCCACACGTCTCCTCGTGGGGCCGGCCGCGCTGCTCGGCCTCGCTCCCGCTGACGTCGTCGACGCCGTCGTCGCCGGACTCGACCGACCCACCCGAGTCGTGCTCGCCCGGACGAGCGCGAGCACGGGCACGCTGCGCGCCCTGGTCGCGGTCGGTGACCGAGAGGTGTGGGACGTGCTGCTGACCGCCCCCTTCGTACGGCCTCCGATCGCGAAGCCGGGCACCGAGGCGTTCAGCAACCGGCGCGCCGACGTCCTCGTGCCGGCGATGCTCGCCCAGGACGACCCCTGGCTCAACGCCCGCCTGGTCCGGGAGACGCTCGCCTCGCCGATCAGGGAGAACGCCCCCCTGATCAGCGCCGTCCTGGCCGGGCGCCCCTTCGGCCCGCGCGAGCTGCCCGTACCGGTCCTGCCCGGGCTACGGGCCGATTTCGCCGACTGGACCCCCGGCTCCGGCACCGAGCTGCCGGGCTGGACCAGGAACCCGCACTTCTACACCTCCGACGAGCCGGTGCTGGCGCTGCAGGCCATGATGACCGTGCGGAAGCCCAACCGCGTGGACCCGCCGGAGACGTTGATCGGCGTCCGCCAGAGCCTGCTGGCCGCGTCGACGATCGCGCACGCGGGCCGTTTCGACCTGCTGGAGTACGTCGTCACGCACTGGAACATCCGCTTTCCCTACGGGGAGTGCGGCGAGACACGGGACCTCTTCGCCCGCGCGGTCCGGCTGCGGTCCGCCACGGAGATCGACGCGGAGCTCTCGGCGGCCGACTGACCCCGGGTACGCGCGACCAGGACGAAGGTGACACTGATCAGGAGGGCCCAGGCGCCGAACTTGGAGAGGGGGACGGGCTGCCAGCCGTCGAGCTGGTGGGGGTAGGCCCAGGCGCCGACGTACGTGGCCGCGTTCTCCGCGACCCAGAGGAAGAAGCCGATCAAGGTGAAGGCCAGGGCCAAGGGCATGCGGTAGCGGGAGAGGCCCACCGTGAAGTGGACCCAGGTGCCGGCCGTCGCGCCGAGGAGCAGCACGGCCAGCGGCACGCGCGCGTCCGGCAGCCAGTGGTGGGTGAAGAAGTTCAGGTACACGGCGGCCGCGAGCACGGCCATCACCCGGGGCCGGTACCCGGACAGCGACAGGTCCATGATCTTCCACGACCGGCAGCAGTAGCTGCCCACGGCGCTGTAGAGGAACCCGCCGTAGAGAGGGACGCCGGCGACCTTGAAGACGGCGTCCTCCGGATAGGTCCACGATCCCATCTGCACCTTGACGAGCTCGAAGAGCAGGCCCACGAGGTGGCAGCCCAGGATCACGGCGGTGTCCCTGGGGCCGTCCCAGCCCACCTTGCGGGCCAGGACGGTCAGGGCCACGCCGTACACCAGGAGCAGGTCGTAGCGGGCGACCGGCAGGTCGGCGGGCAGCAGCCGCGAGGCCCCGATCCCGCCGACGAGCACCACGGCGAAGGCGACGGCCCGCACCTGGTTGAGCCCGAAGCGCCAGAACTGGGCGCAGCCGTGGGCGATCCCTTGAAACGTCATGCCCGACCAGACTGCGGACGGGCGACGCCCGGTTCCGTGGGACTTGCCACACCGGAGGCCGCAGCGGGGGAGCGCCGGTCGAGAGCCTCCCCCGCCGCGGCCGGCTCTGGGGCCGTCAGACGGTCCTGATCGCCGGGTCGGAGACGCCCGGGGCTCCCGTTTCCACGTGGCCGGCGAAGCGGCGGAGGAAGGTGGCGTCCGTGGCGGAGGTGACCGTCACGTCGTACCAGCGGCCCGTGGTGCTCAGGTCGATGGTGCGGGAGGCGGTGGCACCGGCGTTGACCGTGACGGTCTGGGCGGTGTTCCCGTAGGCGTTCCTGACCGTGAGGGTGACGGCCGCCGTGCCGGAGTTGGTCAGGGTGAGGGTCAGGTTGCCGGTGGAGGCGACATGGCGGGCCGTGACCTCGGGGCCGGCCTGCTTCGTGGGGCCCTTCCAGGTCCGCAGGAAGCCGTTCGGGCCCCATACGGTGAGGTTGATCTGGTTGCCGGTGGAGGCGCTGGTGCTCCAGGTGTCGGCGAGGGTCTTGCCGGCCTCGACCGTGTAGGGCCAGGGGCCGTCGGTGCGGTTGCCCGAGGTGCTGTGGAAGTGGGCGCCGAGGCTGGGGCCGCTGGCGAAGGTCAGCGTGAACTTGCCCGTGGAGACGGTGCGCGCGCCGTCCACGTACGGGCTGTAGCCGAGCGGGCGGGTCGGCTTGGAGCCTGCCTCCTGCTTCGGGAGCGTGCCCGTGGCCGGAGCCACCGGACGGTAGTCCGGGTGGCGGTTCTTGTCCGGCGGGACGTAGCCGGCCGTCGACGGCAGGGTGGCGGGGGTGGCGTCCGCGCGGGTGAAGTCGAAGGCGGAGGTGAGGTCGCCGCAGACCGCGCGGCGCCAGGGGGAGATGTTCGGCTCCTGCACGCCGAAACGCTTCTCCATGAAGCGGATCACCGACGTGTGGTCGAAGGTCTCGGAGCAGACGTAACCGCCCTTGCTCCAGGGCGAGACCACGATCATCGGGACCCGCGGGCCGAGGCCGTACGGACCCGCCGTGAACTTGCTGCTGCCGGGGTACAGGTCCTTCGAGACGTCGGCCGTGGACAGGCCCCACGCGGAGGAGGCGGGCGGGTACGGCGGGACGACGTGGTCGAAGAAACCGTCGTTCTCGTCGTAGGTGATGAACAGCGCGGTCTTCGCCCACACCGCCGGGTTGGAGGTCAGCGCGTCGAGCACCTGGGAGATGTACCAGGCGCCGAAGTTCACCGGCCAGTTCGGGTGCTCGCTGAACGCCTCGGGCGCCGCGATCCACGACACCTGCGGCAGCGTGCCGTTCGCGACGTCGGCGCGCAGCCGGTCGAAGTACCCGTCGCCCGCCTTGACGTTCGTACCGGTGCGGGCCTTCTCGTACAGGGCGCTGCCGGGCTGGGCGTTGCGGTAGGTGTTGAAGTACAGCAGGGAGTTGTCACCGTAGTTGCCGCGGAAGGCGTCGTTGATCCAGCCCCAGTAGCCGGCGGCGTTCAGGCCGTCGCCTATGTCCTGGTAGACCTTCCACGAGACCCCCGCGGCCTCCAGGCGCTCCGGGTAGGTCTTCCACCCGTACCCGGCCTCGGCGTTGTCCAGGACCGGTCCGCCGCCCGTGCCGTCGTTGCCGGTGTGACCGGACCACAGGTAGTAGCGGTTCGGGTCCGTGGCGCCGATGAAGGAGCAGTGGTACGCGTCGCAGACGGTGAACGCGTCGGCGAGGGCGTAGTGGAACGGGATGTTGCTCCGGTTCATGTACGACATGGTGACGTCGGTCTTCGCCGGCACCCACTTGTCGTACTTGCCCTTGTTGTACGCCGCCTGGCCGCCGGCCCAGTCGTGGTTGAGGCCCGTCACGAACTGCATGCCCAGGTCGCTGACCTGGGGGTTGAACGGGAGGATGTCCTTCGTCCCGTTGGACTGGTGGAAGACCGACTTGCCATTGTCCTGGAGGACGGGCCGCGGGTCACCGAAGCCGCGTACGCCCTTCATCGTGCCGAAGTACTGGTCGAAGGACCGGTTCTCCTGCATGAGGACGACGACGTGCTCGATGTCCTGGATCGTGCCCGTGGTGACCTGTGCCGGGATGGCGGCGGCGCGCGCGATGCTCTCGTTGAGCATGCCGGCCGCGGCGGTTCCGCCGGCGATCTGGAGGAACCTGCGGCGGTTGAGTTCCGTCATGGAGTGATGACCTCTGCGGGTGAGGTGGAGCCGATGGGTGGGTGACGAGAAGCTGAAGAGCGCACCAAGGACAGCGCTCTCCGGGGACCGCATGGCGATGCTTGCCCAAAACTTGGCTGTACAACTCGCGAAAACCCGGGCGCGGACGACCCTAGCGGCGGCGCGCGGTGAGCGGAAGAGCGATCGTAACGCTCAACTTCGTCACCGCTATGGATCGATTGAGCGCCTGCATGCTAAAACCGGCCAGCCATGACTCGTTTCCAGCGCCCCCCTGGAGCCCCCATGACAGCTGTCTGGTCCCGCCGCGGCTTCCTCACCGCCACCGGTGCCGCCCTCGCCCTCGGACTCACCGCGAGCCCGCCGTTCACGGGAGTGGCGCTGGCCGCCGACGAGTTCGGCACCCTGCGCGCGAAATGGCGCACGCTGATACTCGGTGAGGGCTTCAGCCCCACCGCCGAACCGTTCAGGACGAAGCTGACCGAACTCGGCAGCCGCGCGGCCGAACTCCGGGCGACGATGGCGCCGGCCACCGGATCCCTGTGGCCAGACGCGGTGTGGACCGACCCCGAGCCCGACACCGACCAGGAGTCGTTCGGCTACTCGGCGAAGATGAACGAGAACTACTCCCGGCTCCTCACCCTGGCCCAGGCCTACAGCCAACCGGGCACCGGCCTGACCGGCAACGCCTCCCTGGCGGCCGAGATCGTCACCGGCCTCGACCACATGTACGCCCGGATCTACAACGAGGGCCAGACGCGCTACGGCAACTGGTGGAACTGGCAGATAGGCGCCCCCCAGGCCCTCCTCGACATCCTCGTGCTCCTGCACGACCAGCTGACGGCGACCCAGATCGCGAACTACTGCCGTGCCGTCGACCACTTCGTGCCCGACTCGGCCATCGGCAGCTACACCGGCACCAGCACCGGCGCCAACCGCGTCGACCTCTGCCGGGTCGTCGCCCTGCGCGGAGTCGTCGGCGACAACTCCGCCAAGATCACCCTGGCCCGGAACGCCCTCTCGCCCGTCTTCCCGTACGTCACCTCCGGCGACGGCCTCTACACCGACGGGTCCTTCGTCCAGCACACCTCGGTTCCCTACACCGGCACCTACGGCGCCGCCTACATCGGCGGCCTCGGCATGCTCTTCGCCCTCCTCGCGGGCTCCAGCTGGGCGGTCACCGACCCCAACCGGCAGATCGTCCTCGACGCCGTCGAGAACGCCTGGGCGCCGTTCCTCTACAACGGGCTCATCATCGACAACGTCTCCGGGCGCGGCATGAGCCGCGGGATCTCGGCCGGCGACCCGAACCAGATCCAGGCCGACGACCACCTGCGCGGCCACGGCATCCTCTCCTCCATCGTGCTGCTCGGGCAGGGCGCGAGCGCCGCCGAGAACGCCCGCTGGCGCGGTCTGGTCAAGGGCTGGATCCAGCGCGACTACTACAGCCCGCCGCTGAGCAACCCCTCCCTCGGCCTGGTGAGCCTCGCCCGCCTGAAGTCCGTGGCCGACGACACTTCCGTCACGGCTCTCGCCGAACCCACCGGGCACCGGCTCTTCCCCTCCATGGCTCGGGCCACCCACCGCCGCCCCGGCTGGGCCGCCTCGATCAGCATGGCCGACAAGCGGATCACGTACTACGAGACGGGCAACGGCGAGAACCTGCGGGGCTGGCACACCGGCTCCGGAATGCTCTACTGGTGGGGCGACACCTACGCCAACGGCCAGTACAGCGACGCCTTCTGGCCCACCGTCGACCCCTACCGCCTGCCCGGGACCACCACCTCGCGCAAGGTCCTGGCCGATGCGGCGGGCGGCGACTGGGGCGCGTCCAAGCCGGACGTCAACTGGGTCGGCGGCGCCACCGACGGCACGCGCGCCGCGATCGGCCAGTACCTGAAGGGCCTCCAGAGCACCCTGTTGGCCAAGAAGTCCTGGTTCTGTCTGGACGACTCGATCGTCTGCCTCGGCGCCGGCATCAAATGCACCGACGGCACCGCCGTCGAATCCGTCGTCGAGAACCGCAACCTCGGCCCCACCGGCACCCACGCCCTCACCGTCAACGGCACCGTGAAGCCCGTCAGCCACCCGTGGTCCGAGACCCTGACCGGCGCGACATGGGCGCACATCGGCGGCATGGGCGGCTACGTCTTCCCCGGCGGCGCGACCGTCAAGGCGCTGCGCGAGGAGCGCACCGGCCGGTGGAGCGACATCAACCGGGGGATGGCCACCACCGCGCTCACCCGCCGCTATCTGACCCTCTGGGCCGACCACGGCACCAACCCGACCAACGGCACCTACGCCTACGTCCTCATGCCCGGCGCGAGCACCACCCAGACCGCCGCCCGCGCCGCCGACACCGGCTGGGTGCAGATCCTCGCCAACACCGACAACCAGCAGGGCGTACGGGTGCCCTCGCTGGGCTTCACCGGGGTCAACTTCTGGTTCGGCGGAACCGTCGGGACGCTCACCGCGAGCGCACCCTGCTGCGTGATGATCACCGAGAAGAGCGACGGCACCGCGGTCATCTGCGTCAGCGACCCGATGCGCATGCAGACCGCCCTCACCCTCACCTGGAACCGGGCCGTCACCGCCGTGACCTCCCAGCCGTCGACGGTCACCGGATCGTCCACCGGCTCCTCCCTCACCCTCACCTTCGGCGACCTGAGCGGCACCTCCGGCGCCACCCAGAAGGTCACCGTCAGGCTCGGCTGAGCGGGTAGGGCCGGGGCGCGGTGGCGCCCGGGCCCCACCTACGGGCGAGGCGCCCGACCGGCCCGCAGCAGCTCCACCAGCTCCTGCAGGCCGGTCAGGACCCGCCGGCCAGGGGCCGCCTCGACCGGGACGAGCGAGGGAACGGCGACGACCCGGCAGCCCGCGGCCTCCGCGGCGGCGATGCCCACCGGGCTGTCCTCCACCGCGAGGCAGCTCGCGGGATCGACGCCCAGGGCCCGCGCCGCGGCCAGATACGGCTCGGGGTGCGGCTTCGTGCGGTCCGTGTCGTCCGCCGTCACCGTCACCTGGAACGACTCGGCCCCGAGCAGCTTGAGCACGGACTCCACCACGGGCCGCGGCGAGGCGGTGACCAGCGCCGCCCGGATGCCCATGTCCCGCAACGTGCCGAGGAGTTCCAGAGCGCCCGGGAGGGCGGTCGCCTCCTCCTGGACCGCCGCGAGGAACCCGGCGTCCAGCTCGGCCACGACGGCGCCCAGCGGACGCCCGGTGCCCGAGGCCCGCCACAGGTGGACCGCGGTGTCCTCCACGCAGCGGCCCACCACCGCGGCGGTGTCCGCGTCGGTCAAGGGGTGGCCGAGACCTTCCGCCACCTCCCGCGCGGTGCGCCACCACAGCGCCTCGGTGTCGACGAGCGTGCCGTCCATGTCCAGCAGGACGGCCCGCGGCTCGACGGCGAACGGCCGGCCGTCCAGGGTCCAGTGCGAGTCCGGGGAACAGTCGAGCGACGCGAAAACCTGGGCGGCGACGTCCTGGTGACGCAGCTCCCCGACCGGCGCGCCGGCCGGGACGTCGGGTCCCGCACAGGCGATCCAGGCGGTGCGCTCCAGCTCCGAACGCCCGCCGTGGCCCCCCTCGTCACGGTGGCCGTGGTCCGTGACCACAAGGATCGTCCAGGCCTCCTCGGCGTATCCGGCGCGCCCTCGGACCGCGGCGAGAAGGCGGCCGAGTCGCTCGTCGGCGCGGACGACCGCCCGCTCGTACTCCGGGCCGCAGCCGAGGATGTGGGCCGTCTCGTCGACCGCGCCCAGATAGACGAAGGACGCCTCGGGATCCTGCTCCGCGAGCACCCGCACGGCGTCGGCGGTCACCAGCTCGTCGGCCTCCTCCCAGCCCGGGCAGTCGTCCGCGGCGGGGGCGACATGACTCAGCCTCCCGGGACCGCGGAACAGCGGACCGCCGTTCGCCACCGTCACGAGCGGCTCCCAGGCGGCTGCCACGTAGGTGCGCCGGCCGGCCTCCCGCAGCCGCGTGGTGAAGTCGGGGAAGACGGAGAGGCGGTTGCCGCTGAAGTCGTTGCTCCAGACGGCGTGCTTGTCCACGCTCACGCCGGTCACGATCGTCGCCCAGCACGGCCCCGACATGGTGGGCGTACCGGGTTCGACGAGGACCGGCGCGAGGAACCCGGACGCGGCGAGGGCATCCAGGTGAGGGGTGTCGAGGCGGCTGAGCGTGTCGAGACGCACCCCGTCGATGCCGACCACGAGGACGCGGCGGCGGGCGGCGACGGACATGGGTTCCTCCGGTTCGTACGGCGTGAGGCGACAGAGCGTGGGCCCCGCTCCGGCGAGGAACGGGGCCCACCGGGTGAGGTTCAGACAGAGCGGAGGACCAGCCGCAACGCGACCGGTCCCGCGTCGAGCGCGTGCTGCGGCAACGGGCCGGGACCGCAGGACGCGGTGCCGATGCCGTGGTGCGCCACGTCCACATTGACGTGCAGCCGGTCACCGGGCACCAGGTCGGTGGTGTGCCGGGCGGCGTCCAGCTCCGCGCTGGTCCAGCGGCGGACCGTGAGGTCGTACGAGGGCAGGCCGACGATCTCCAGGCCGCCGCCCGCGCCGGTCAGCAGGGCCCGGCGGACCGCACGCCGGTTGCCGTTCTCCTGCGGGCGCACATAAGGGGTCTGGAGCGCGTCGACGCTGTGCCGGAAGCGGCCGAGCCGCGCCGCCGCCGTACTGTCCCGGTACGCCTCGCCCGGGCCCAGGCCGTACCAGTCCACCGTGTCGAGCCGGCCGGGCAGGGAGAGACCGAGGCCGAACCGGGGCAGCGGACAGGGCCACTCGCCCTTTGGAACCGCGACGACGTCCAGCCACAGCGAGCGGCCGTCCGAACGCCAGCGGTACGTCGCGTTCACCGCGTGGTCGGCCCCCGCGGGCGCCGTCCGGGTGCGGACCGTCAGCCCTTCGGCCGTCGACTCCACACCGAGGGTTCTGGTGGTGAGCCGGTGCAGACCGGCGGCGCGCCAGCGGTCGGCGATCCGGTCACCCAGCCGGTCGTTGTCGGTCGGTGCCCGCCACAGATCGAGCCCGAGCCCTCCGACATCGACAGCGCCGACGGCGAGCAGCCGCCCGCTGTGGGCGTCGAAGGCGGCGGGCCCGAGGACGAGCCGGCCACCCCGCCCCGCGACCGCCGGAAGCAGGCGCTCCGGGACCGGTTCCGGAGCTGCCGGGGCGAGGACGGTCTGGCCCAACGCGATCTCGTGGCCCGCCCCTGCCCAGGGCTCGTCGGCGGCGAGCTCCGCGACCACCGTCAGGGCCCGCTCGGCGTCCTTGACCGGCGGCAGCGCCGGCACCGGCAGACTCACGGCTACGCCGGGCGGCAGCACGGGGACGTCGAGCACGCCCTCCGCGACGATCTCGCCCTCGTCCTCGGCCCGCCAGCGGAAGCGCAGATGTGCCGTGTCCCGGAAGTCATGGCCGTTGCGGACGGTGACGCTCCGTCCGTCGGCGCCGAACCCGATGGTGACCGGCTCGATCACCTTCTTGTACTCGACCAGCCCCGGTGAAGGCGTGCGGTCGGGGAAGACCAGGCCGTCGGCGACGAAGTTCCCGTCGTGCACGGGTTCGCCGAAGTCGCCCCCGTACGCGTGGAACACCCGGCCGTCCGCCGTGCGGCGCGCGATGCCGTGGTCGATCCACTCCCAGACGAAGCCGCCCTGCAGCCGCGGATAGGTCTCGAACAGGCGCTGGTACTCGCTCAGGCCGCCCGGCCCGTTGCCCATGGCGTGCGCGTACTCGCACAGGATGAACGGCAGCCCGCGCCGGTGCGCGTCGAGCGCCGGATCCCGCGTCGGCGGCTCCTCGCCCCGGCCGATCAGCTCGGTCTCGGCGTGGTCGGCGTACATCCGGCTGTAGACGTCGACGTAGCCGCTGTCCCACTCACCCTCGTAGTGGACGGGGCGCGACGCGTCGCGCGTACGCGTCCACTCCGCCATCGCGGCCAGGTTCTCCCCCGTGCCGCTCTCGTTGCCGAGGGACCACATGAGGATGCTCGGATGGTTCTTGTCGCGCTCCACCACCCGCCGCATCCGGTCGAGCAGCGCGTCCCGCCACCGCGCGTCGTCGCTCGGGTTGCCGCGCCAGCCGACCAGCTCGAAGCCGTGGGTCTCCAGGTCGCACTCGTCGACCACCCACAGCCCGTACGCGTCGCACAGGTCGAGGAACTCGCTGGACGGCGGATAGTGGCTGGTGCGCACCGCGTTGATGTTGTGCCGCTTCATGAGCAGCACGTCCCGCAGCATCGTCTCGTGCGACAGCGTCCGCCCGGTCTCCGGGTCCCACTCGTGCCGGTTGACGCCGCGCAGCAGCAGGGCCCGACCGTTGGCCTTGAGCAGGCCGTCCTCGACGACGATCCGCCGGAAGCCGATTCGCAGCGGGATGCGCTCGCCGGCCGCGGTCAGCTCGCCCTCGTAGAGCCTCGGCTGCTCGGCGTTCCACGGCTCGACCTCCGCGAAGGTGTGCGGGCCCGCCGGGTCGGCGTCGACGAGGCCGAGTTCCGGCACGGAGAGCCGGGCCGGCGCCGAGGTCTCGACGGACAGGGTGCCGATGCCGGTGGTGTGGTCGTAGTCGGCGTGGACGAAGTAGTCCTCGACGCAGCCCTCGGGACGGGACAGCAGCCGCACGGGACGGAAGATCCCGGACAGCCACCACATGTCCTGGTCCTCCAGATAGCTGCCCGCCGACCACTGGTGGACGCGGACGGCGAGGACGTTGCGGCCCGGCCGCAGGGCGTCCGTCGCGTCGAACTCGGTGGGGACCCGGCTGCCCTTGCCGTCGCCGAGCCGGACGCCGTTGAGCCAGACCGCGAAGCAGGAGTCGACGCCGTCGAAGCGCAGCACGCCCCGGCCGGCCGGCCACTCGTCCGGGAGCGTGAACTCCCTGCGGTACTCGCCCGTCGGGTTCTCCTCGGGCACCCGCGGCGGGTCGACAGGGAACGGGTAGGTGACGTTGGTGTACGCGGGGGACCCGACGCCCTGGAGCTGCCAGCAGGACGGCACGGGCAGCGTGTCCCAGGCGCCGTCGTCGAAGGCGGGGTCCTCGAAGCCGGCGGTGAGGTCCCCGAGCCCGGCGGCGGCCCGGAAGCGCCACTCGCCGTCCAGGGGGACGGCCGGGGCGTCCGAGCGGAACGCGGCCCGCGGTGTCAGCCGGCCGCTGCCGGGGCTGCGGTCCTCGACGTAACGGGTGTCCGGAGGCTGGTGCATCGCTGTGTCCTGTGTGGTCTGCGGGACGGAAGGGCTCGGGAAGGAGGGAGGCGGGACGGCGGGACGCGGGCCCGAGGGGGCAGGCCGCCGGCCCCGGGCCCGCGGGGATCAGGCCGAGTTCCTCGGGCCCGAGGGGTCAAGCCGCGTGCCTCGGGCCCGCGGGGGTCAGGCCGAGTGGGAGAGTTCGTCGGGGCCGACACCGTGCGCGAGGGGCAGGCCCTGGGCGATACGCTCCACCTCGTCGGTCGCCCAATGGGTCATGCGCACCAGCTCGTTGCCCAGGGAACCCGCGATGTGCGGGGTGAGCAGCACGTTGGGCAGCGTGTAGAGCGGGGAGTCGGCGGGCAGCACCTCGGGCTCGGTGACGTCGAGCACGGCGTGGATGCGGCCGCTCGACAGCTCCTCGGTGAGGGCGGCGGTGTCGACGAGGGAGCCGCGCGCGGTGTTGACGAGCGTCGCGCCGTCCCGCAGCAGCGCGAGCCGCCGCCGGTCGAACATGTGCCGCGTCTCCGGGAGCTGGGGGGCGTGGATGGAGACCACGCTGCTGCGCCGCACCAGTTCGTCGAGCTCCACCGACCGCGCGCCGAGCCCCTCGGCCTCCGAGGCGTCGACGTACGGGTCGTACAGCAGGACCTCGAAGTCGAACGGTCGCAGCAGTTCCAGGACGCGACGGCCGATCCGCGAGGCGCCGACGATGCCGACGGTCCGGCGGTGGTTGCCGTGACCGGTGAAGTACTCGAGCAGGTGCACCTGGCCGCGGGCTTCGCGGTAGGCCCGGGCGCTGTCGAGGATCCGCTTGCCGGTGGCGAGGATCGTGGCGAGGGTGAACTCGGCGACCGGCAGGGCGTTGGCCCCGGCGGCCGTGGAGACGGCGATGCCGCGTTCCCAGACCGCCTCGGTGACATGGTGCTTGACGGACCCGGCGGCGTGGATGACGGCCCGCAGCCGCGGCATGGCGCGCAGCGCGTCCGCGGTGAGCAGCGGGGCGCCCCAGTGGGTGAACAGCACCTCGGTCTCGGCGAGCGCGGCCGGTTCGACGTCGGCGAAGTCCGGGACGAAGCGGCCGGTGTCCACGGCCGCGACCTGCGCCAGCCGGTCGAGCGCGCCCTCGGCGAGGAGCTGGGCGTGGATGCCGGCCCCCATGGCGAGCAGGGTGCGCGGGCGTTGCGGGGCGGCGACACCGTGGGGGGTGTGGTCCTCGTTCAGGACGGAGCCTTCCGTTACGGGCACGGTCACTTGACCGCGCCGGCGGTGAGGCCCGAGCGCCAGAAGCGCTGCAGGCAGATGAAGGCGATGATGAGCGGGACGACGGCGACGAGCGAGCCGGTGATCACGAGCGAGTAGAACTCGGGCTGCAGCTGCGTGGTGCTGTTCCACATGAACAGGCCGAGGTTGACCGGGTACAGCTTGTCGTCGTTGAGCATGACCAGCGCACCGAAGAAGTTGTTCCAGCTTCCGGTGAAGGAGAACAGGAAGATGGTCATGAAGCCGGGGGAGAGCATCGGCAGCGCGATCCGGGCGAACATGCTCACCTCACCGGCGCCGTCCACCCGCGCGGCCTCGAGGACCTCGTTCGGCACGTACCCCTCGGAGAAGACCCGGGCGAGGTAGACGCCGAACGGGTTCACCAGGGCGGGCAGCAGCAGCGCCCAGTACGTGTTGACCAGGCCGACCTCGGAGGCCAGCAGGTACATCGGCAGCTGGATCACGGTGGCGGGGACGAGGAGCCCGCCGAGGACGACCCCGAACAGCTTCTCCTTGCCACGGAACTCGTACTTGTCGAAGGCGTAGCCGGTGGCGACGCAGAGCAGCGTCGAGGCGGCCGAGCCGACCACCGAGTAGAGCACGCTGTTGCCGAGCCAGCGCAGGTAGATGCCGTCGTTGAAGGTGAAGACGTCGGCGAGGTTGGAGAAGAGGTTGAAGTCGGCGAAGGTGAAGCCGCCGGTGGAGAAGAGGTCGCCGTGGTCCTTGGTGGCGGCGAAGAGCAGCCAGCTGACGGGCATCAGCATGTAGAACGAGGCGAGGAGCAGCACGCCGTTGACGACGCCCTTGGAGAGCAGGCTCCCCGGGCGCTTGCGGCGCGGGTCGCGGCGCTTCACCGCGGTGCCGGCACCGCCCGTGCGGGTTGCGGCGGCCGCGGGTTCCTGGGTGACCGTGTGTGTACTCATGCCGCCTTCCACCGGTTTCCGATCTTGGTGACGATGAACGACAGGACGACGCCGAGCGCGGCGAGCAGCAGGGACGCGGCGGCCGCGAGCCCGTAGTCGTGCTGGACGAAGGCCGTCTTCCAGATGTACATCGTGGGCGACCACTCGGTGTCGACCGCGGCGGTGCCGCGCTGGTTGAGCAACTTCGGCTCGGTGAACAGCTGGATCGCGCCGACGCAGGTGAACAGGACCGCCATCACGACCGCGGAGGCGATCATGGGCACCTTGATCTGCAGCGCGGTGCGGACGGGCCCGGCACCGTCGATGTCGGCGGCCTCGATGAGTTCGCGGGGGACGGCCTGCAGGGCGGCGTAGAAGATGATCATGTTGTAGCCCATCCACTGCCACGCCGTGAGGTTCACGATGGACGAGTACACGTGGTCGTTGCTGAAGAAGTCCCAGGTGCCGCCGGCGGCCTCGATCCAGTCGAGGACCGGGCTGAGCCCCGGGGTGTAGAGGTAGATCCACAGGATCGAGGCGATCAGGCCGGGGATGGCGTGCGGCAGGAAGAGCGCCAGCTGGAAGAAGCGCCGGGCGCGGGCCACGGCCGAGTCGATCAGCAGCGCGAGGGCGAGCGCCCCGCCGATCATCACCGGGATGTACAGCGTGCAGTACGCGGCGATGTGCAGGAACGACTCGCGGAATCCCGCGTCGGAGAACGCCGTGAGGTAGTTGTCGATGCCGGCGAACGCCCGCTCGGTGCCGCCGAAGCCGAGTCCGGACGACTTCTCGCTGAAGAGGCTCATCCACACGGCGTACGCGATGGGCGCCGCGGTCATGGCCGCGAAGAGGACGAAGAACGGGACGATGAACAGGGCCGCCGCGGCGCGCTGGTTGCGCCTGATCGGTGAACTGGCGTTACGGGCACGGCCGGTGCGGCCGGCGCGCTTGCCGCTGCCGTCGGCTCTGGTGCTGCCGGTCGCGGGCGGGGGCGCGGCCTTCGCGAGGGGTGCTGCCACGGGTGCTCCTTGGCGGGTGGGCGCTGCGGGTCCGGGGGAGGAGGTCTGGGGCTCTGGCTCGGACGAGTTGGGTCGGTGGGGCCCGGCCGGGGTCAGGGACCGGCCGGGCCCCACCGGGTTCACTCGGCGAGCTTCAGCCCGCGCTCCTGGATGCCCGACTTGGCCTTCGCCTGGCCGGCCGTGACGCCACCGGCGAAGCCGGTCTTGGCGCTCTCGTCCTGGATGGCGGTGTAGACGTCCATCTGGTTCGGGCCCCAGGTCCAGCCGGGCACGATCGTGTCGACCTGCTCGGAGGCCAGCTTGTAGAGGTCCTGGCCGCCGAAGTACGCGGTGTCGAACTTCGCGGCGGCCACCGCCCGCATCTCCGGGTTGGCCGGCAGGGCGCTGCTGGGCTTCTTCGGGTCGCTGAGACGGGCCTTGACCGCGTCGCCGTTGGTGGTGAGCCACGTGATGAACTCGGCCGCGGCCGCGACGTTCTTGCTGCCCTTCAGGACACCGTAGGAGCTGCCGCCGTAGTTGCCGCTGGCCGGGGTGCCCCAGTGCGGCATGGGGGCGGCGGCCCACTTGCCCGCCAGGTCCGGGAGGTTGGTCTTCATGCCGGCCGCTGACCACGAGGCGCCGAGGAAGGAGAGGGTCGTGCCCTCGACCCGGGCCTTGGTCTCCTCGGGGCTGTAACCGGTGTAGCTCTGGACCAGGTCGTCCTTCACCAGGCCGTCCCAGTACGCGGCGACCTTCTTCGAGGCGGCGTCGTCGACGCCGGGCTTCCACGCGTCGCCCTGGGTGCTGAACCACTTGCCGCCGGCCTGCCAGGAGAGCGAGGCGAGCAGGGCGGGGTCCGACTTGGGCATGTTCGCCAGGCGGACGTTCTTGTCGGCCTTCTTGACCTTCTCGGCCGCGACCCGGAACTCGTCCCAGGTCTTGGGGACCTCTATGCCGTACTTCTTGAACAGGTCGGTCCGGTAGTAGTAGACCTGCGGCGCCGCGTCGAACGGGACGGTCCAGGTCTTGCCGCCGAAGGTGACGAGGTCCTGGATGGGCTTGGGGAACTTCTCCTTGACGGTGTCACCGGCGTGCTCGGTGAGGTCGACGAGGTTTCCCTGGCTCGCGAACTCGGGGACCATCTGGTACTCGACGGTCGCCACGTCGGGCGCGTTGCCCGCCTTCACGCCGCTGGACAGCTTGCTGTAGCCGTCGGCGCCACCGGGGATCTCGGTGAACTTGACCTGGATGTTCTTGTGGGTCCTGTTGAACTCGTCGACGGTGGCCTTGGCGCCACCGGTCCAGGTCCAGTAGGTGATGGTGACCGGCTTGCCGTCGGAGCCGGCGTCGGACGAGCCGCCCTCGCCGCCACCGCACGCGGTGGCGAGCAGGCCGAGTGCGGCGAGGGTGGCGGTGGCGGCTATACGGAACGAGCGTGAACTGCGCGACATGGCACGGCTCCTACGAAGACCTCGACGGGGAGAGAGGCGAACGGAGCACATCCTTTTCGCCAACTCGATCACCGTCAAGAGCAAACGCACAAGACAATCAAAACGATCGAGTTACGATCAAGAAGTTCAGCCTGCGCTCGATGCTCCCCGGTCGCCCCCGCAGGAGGCACGGATCCTCAACTGCGGCAGCAGGTCGAGGTGTTGGCCCGGGCCGGGCTCGCTCCCCGAGCTCCGCTCGGCAAGGCGTTCGAGCAGCAGCTTCGCCGCCAGCTCGCCGACCGCCTGCTTGGGCGGCGCGATCGCCGTGAGCGGTACGTCGGCGAGCGCCGCCACCTCGTCCTCGTAGGCGACGAGCGCGAGGTCCTCCGGAACGCTGATGCCGCGCGCCTGCAGCCGCGGGACCAGCACGATCGCGTCCTCGTCGCTGTGCACCAGGGCCGCGGTGACCCCGTGCCGCCGGACGGCCTCGACGAGGTACTCCGTCACCTCGTCGTACTCCGTGCCGGAGCCCCGGGCGAACGGCGAGCCGGGCACGGTCTTCAGGTCCAGTGAGCGCACCGAGGTGAGGTACCCGTCCGTGATGCCCGTCGCGTGCGGACCCTCCTGCAGCACCGCCGCGACCGAACGGTGGCCGAGGGACGCGAGATGGTTCACGGCGAGCGCGGCGCCGTGCGCGCGGTCCGTGCGTACCCGGTCGAGCGTGGCCGCCGGATTGACGGCCGGCGCCGTACGCTCCACCAGCACCGTCGGCGCCCCGCAGGCGAACAGCCACTCCTCCTGTCCGTCCGAGGGCACCCCGCCGAACCAGCTGGGAGCCACGAGCAGCCCCTCGGCCCCGCTGGCGAGCAGATGCTCCGCCTGCACAGGATCCTCGCTGTCGACATAACCGGACACACCGAGCACCAGCCGGCCCCCCTGGGCCTCGACGGCCTTGCGCGCACCGAGGACGACGTCCCCGAAGATGTACGAGGTCGTCGGCACGATCATGCCGATCACCACGCCGCCCGTCTCCGGCTCCTCCGCCCGCGCGGCGGTCTCACCCGGCCAGACCACGGCACCGTGCATGCGCTGCACCTTGCCCTGCGCGGCCAGCGCCTCCACGTCCCGCCGCAGCGTCACCGGCGAGACACCCAGCTCGGACGCGAGCTCGGTGACCCGGATACTGCCGCGCGCCCGGACGAGTTCGAGTACCCGATCGTGGCGATGGTCGACGTGATGCCGCATGGCTCCCCCTGGATCGCTTGGGAGGCGCTACCCTACGCCTCTCCACCCAGCGTATCGATCGATTGTGATCGAATCGATCAGAATGCGGTGGCTCACACTCCCTGGCGGCCATCGGCCTGGATCACGGCGGCGTGATCGACGGATACCTCCCGAAGTCGTCGCAGTCGACGATCAGCAGCCGGGCATCGCGGGGACACCCCAGCAGCTCACTCGACCGTTCCGCCGTCATGTCCTCGTTCCTTTCCGCCGTCCTTGCCGGAGCCGTTCCACGTCCAGCACCAGCGCGTCGCCCGGCGCGAGGCGCGGCACCGAGAGCCCGACCACGCCGAGGACGCGCCCGGTCGTCGTGACGCCGGTCGTCGCGAGAGGGCCGGGAATCGGGGTGTGCGGGGTGAGTTCGGGGGTGAGCGTGACCCGGTACGCGGCGTCGGCGGTGAGCCCCGGCAGGCGCAGGCGTACGGGAGTGTCCGCGACGGACGTGCCGGTCCGGGCGTAGCAGAAGAGGGCGCGGTCGCCGTCGGCGGAGACGACGCCGTGGAGCAGGGCCGCGGGGTCGGGGTGGTCGGCCCGGACGGTGGTGCCGGTGTGGATCAGCTCGCGCCGGCGCTTGTAGAGGGCGATCCACGAGGTGAGTTCGCCCAGTTCGGCGTCGGTGCACCCGGTGAGGTCCCATTCGATGCCGGCGTGGCCGAAGAGGGCCGTGGCGCAGCGGAAGCCGAGCCGGGTGGTGCGGCCGGTGACGTGCGCGGTGGCCGGGCCGACGTGGCTGCCGACCAGTTCGGGTGGGAGCAGCAGTCCGGTCCAGCGCTGGATGTGCTGGCGGTCGACGGGGTCGTTGGTGTCCGAGGCCCACACCCGGTCGGTGCGCTCGATGATCCCGAGGTCGACGCGGCCCCCGCCGGAGGCGCAGGACTCGATCTCCACCTTGGGGTGGAGCCGCCTGATGCGGTCGATGAGCGCGTACACGGCCCGGGTGTGGCGGTGGACCCCGGCCGCGCCGTCGTGGACGGCCTCGACGAGTGGGCGGTTGTGGTCCCACTTGACGTAGGCGATGGGGTACTCGGTGAGCAGGGCGTCGATCCGCTCGGCGAGATGCCGGGACACCTCGGGGCGGGCGAGGTCGAGGACGTGCTGCTTGCGGTGCGGCTCGGGCAGCCTGCCGGGTGCGGCGAGGAGCCAGTCCGGACGGGCGCGGGCCAGGTCGGAGTCGGGGCTGACCATCTCCGGCTCGAACCACAGCCCGAAGTCCATGCCCAGAGCCCGGACATGATCGGTGAGCGGATGCAGGCCGTTCGGCCAGATCTTCTCGTCCACGTACCAGTCGCCGAGTCCTGCGCTGTCGTCGCGACGCCCGCGGAACCAGCCGTCGTCGAGCACGAACCGCTCGACACCGACCTGGCGGGCCCGGTCGGCGAGGGCCTTGAGCCGGTCGAGGTCGTGGTCGAAGTAGACCGCCTCCCAGGTGTTGAGGACGACCGGCCTGGGCGTTCTCGGATGGTGCGGGCGGGCGCGCAGCATCCGATGGAGCCGGTCGCCGATGCCGTCCAGGCCCTCGTCGGAGTGAACGAAGTACACCCAGGGGGAGACGTACGACTCGCCCGGCGCGAGCCGCACCTCACCGGGGGCCAGGAGCTCACCGCCGGACAGCAGGCCGTGGTGACCGGCGGAGCGCTCGGCGCCGTGCTCGCTCTCCCCGCTCCAGGCCACGTGCACGGCCCACACCTGTCCGTGCCGGAAGCCGAATCCGGCGGTGCCGGCCACGAGCAGGGTGGCGGAGTCGTGCCCGGGCCGGCCCTGGTGTGTCTCGCGCAGATGGAGACCGTGGACGAACGGGGAGCGCTGCGGCGCGCGTTCGAACCCCCAGCGGCCGGTGAGGTCGAGGAGTTCCACGGCCTCCTCGGGAAGCGGCAAGGAGGGGCGTGCCGCGGCCACCGCCCAAGGATCGTCGCCGGTGTTGGTCACCGTGTGCCTGATGCTGACCACGCCCTGGGCGGTGAGCCGCAGTTCGCAGGTGAGGCCGACCCCGGCCGCGGTGTCCGCGGCGCGCGCGGTCACGACGGACCCGCCGCCGTCGGACGTGTGCGTGACGGGCTCGGTCAACAGGGGGCGCAGGTGCGGCCATCGCCCGGCGCGGTCTCCGCGGACGCCGGGTCGCCCGGGCCATCCCAGGGACTGCAGGGGTACGAGGGGCACTCCGCGCGTCACCCCGCCGCCCGCCGCGCGGGCGTCGTCCGCCGCACCCGCGCCGCTCGCGGCGAAGGCGGCGGCACCGTCGGCGTCCGGGTCCAGGGCGGTACCCCAGTGCAGCACGCGGGGAAGCGCGGGGCCGGCGACGTCCAGGACCAGGCCGGAGCCTGCGGCCGCGAGCACGAGCGGAAGCGGTGCGAGCGGAAGCGGTGCGAGCCTCATGTATTCCTCCGGGCGATGGGGGCGTAGAGGCCCCGCCAATCCCACGAACAATCAGGAGCGCGCATTTTCTATCAGGTTCGCGCAGGTTCAGACAATGTCCAACGCTAGGGTGACCCAGGCGAAGGAGCGTCGAGGCTCACCGGGTGCCCCCCCGGGAGCTCTCGGGGCACTCCCAGGGCGCTCTCGGGGTGGGGCGCAGAGGGTTTGACTCAAAGGTGTAGACCAATGCTAGCTTGATGCCGCACCGCGCCCGGACCATCACATTCCGTGAGGTGACGCTGTCGTGTCCCGCCCACTCCACCACCGGCCCGCACCCACCCCCGCATACCTGCGCATCGCCGCGCACCTTGAGCGGGAGATCGCGCAGGGCCACATGCCCGTCCACACCAGACTCCCCGCCGAGCGCGCGCTCGCCGAGACGTTCGCCGTCAACAGACAGACCGTTCGGGCCGCCCTCCAGTGGCTTCGGCAACGGGGAATCGTGGTGACGGACCGCCGCGGCACCTACGTGAACGGCAGCGTCCCGCCCGTCGGCGCGCCGCCCGTCGAGCGCCCGGGACCCGCGGGCGCGGACGGAGCCGGCCCCGCGTTTCCCATGGCAACCGCCGACACCGGCCACGAAGGCCGCCTCTTCAGCGCGCCGGTCCCGCCGGCCGTGGCCGACGCCCTGGGCATCCTGCGCACCCGCCCGGCGCTGACCTACCACCAGCGTGGCGTCGACGCGTCCGGACGGCTGACACACGAGTCCGTCACCCACTTCGCGCCGGCGGCCGCCCTGGAGATCCCCGAACTCGGCCGGTACGTCACGCGGTTACCGGTCATCGACCCCGACCTGCGACTGCTCCACCACTGGCTCACTCGCTCCGGGCTCCGCCCGACCCTCACGGAAGCGGTCACCGTGACGCGCCCCGAACCGAAATCCGCCACTCCGTCCTCACCCGAACTGGCCATCCGCCGCCACCTGCACGACCAGCGCGGCCGACTCCTCGCCCTCACCGACGTCACGTTCCCCAGCGGCTGGCAACGGATCACCCTGGCGCACACCGGCCCGTGCCCGCTCACCCACGACATCCACCCGGCGCCACCGACCGGCCCGGACGACCGAGCCGACCACGACTCCTGATCCACTGGCGCAACAGGCTCTGGTTCAGTGCCCGGGGACCACCACATCGGCTCGCTCCCGGGGACGGGTCGCCGCCAGGTAGTGCTCCTCGGCGAGACGCCAGCGCGACTCCCAGTCGATCGGACCGTGGTCGTCGCCGTGGACCACGGCGGCACCGTACGACTCCGCCAGGGCCGCCGCCAAGGACGACTTGCCCGATCCGCCCATCCCGTCGACCGCGACCAGCGTGACTCCGTCACGGCGTCGGCCGTCGACGGCTGCGGCGAGCCGGGCGGCGGTGGTCGAGATCAACGACATGGCGGGATCCTATTCAACACGTTCAACGACCAGACCCCACCGGGCACCTTCCACCCGGGGGAGCGCGCGGCATATAACGAACAACACCCGCCCCCGCCGCGAACCCGGGGCCCCTCATGCTGCGACACCCCCACCGTGACATCCTCTCCTCCGCCGCCCGGGGGTGGGCCTTCCTCTCCGCCTCCCCGAACGGCATGCCCGCCGCACTGTGCTCCTGCGACCCCTCCTTCGACCCTCTCCTCGCGGAGATCGCGCCGCCCGCCGCCGCGCCCCGGCTGCTGCGCGAGCGGGACGCCACGGTCCCCGGGTTCGCCCTGGGCGACGAGGCGTTCTCCGCGATGCTCGCGCTGTCCGTGCTCCCGCGCGCGACGGCCCCGGCCGAGCGACGGTTCCTGGGGGACGTGGCCCGGCAGGTGGAGGGGGCGCGCCGGGGGAACCGCTTCGCGTTCTTTCCCGCAGTTCCGGCCTTCGCCGCCGACACGGACTGCACGGCTGTCGCGGCAGGCGCCCTCCTCGAGCACGGACTCATGCCCGAAAGCCGCTTCCTGGCAACGGTCCAGGACCTTCTCCGGTCCGCCGTCGGCCTCGGGAGCGGGACGCCGAACGGCCCGCTCCACGAGGGCGTCTTCCTCGTGTACTGGGACGACACGACGGAACCCGACGCCCCGCCCCGCGGCCGCAAACACGACGCGGTCGCCTGCGCGAACGTGCTGGCCACCCTTCACCTCGTGACCGGTCACCCCGATGCCTCCCTCGCCACCCTCGCGTATCTCCGCCACCATCTGACCTCCGGCGACTACCGGACGGGCACCCGCTACTACCCGTCTCCCGCGGCCTTCCTGCACGCCGCCGCCCGCGTGTGCCGACGGTGCGCGCGGTGCGCGGACGCGCTGTCGGCCCCGCTCGCCGCCGCCCTGAACCACGTCGAACCGGAAAGCGCGCTCGATCTCGCGCTCCTGACGATCGCCGCGGACGACATCGGACTCGGCTCCCCGCCCGCGTGGCGCGAGGAACTCGCCGCGCGGCAGCGGGAGGACGGATCGTGGCCCGCCCACGGCTACTTCCGGATGGGGCGGGTACCGCTCTGGTTCGGCTCACCGCACCTGACGACCGTCTTCGCCGTACGCGCCCTGCAAGGGGCGAGACCATGACCGCCGCGGCAGCCGCTCGGCCGGAGTACCTCGACGAACCCCACCGCCGTACCGCGCAGAAGCTGCTCGCCTGGTCGCTGCGGCACTGCACCTGCGCCCGGGGCAGGAGCTACCACGAACGAGGGGCCTATCTGGCCGCCACGTACGACGCGTACTGCGCCCCGCCCCGCCCGACGACCGGCCTCGACGGCCACGAGGTGGACGCCGGCGGCCTCCTCGTCCTGTTCGTGTTCCTGGTGGAGGACGTGACGCTGGCCGAGAACGAGGCACTCGTACGGTTCCTCACGACGGGAGCCGCCGACGAGCCGAACGAGGGAGTCGCCTGCGCCCGCGCCATCCTGGGGACCCTGCACCGGAAGGGGATCCCGACAGGGCGACTGGAGGAGACGTTCCGCACCTGGGCGTCGCGAGCCCGGGACGAGCAGTCGCTCGACCCGGAGGAACTGACCCTCGCGACCTACTGGCCGTACCGGCGGCACACGATCCTGGTGCCCCTCTTCCTGGAGTGCTGGACCACCGCCCTCGGCCTCCACCTCCCCGCCCACGTCGAGGAGGCGCTGGACCTGAGCGGACTGCCCGAACTGTCGGCCCACATGGTCGTGCTCGCCAACGACCTGGGCTCTCTCGACCGCGACGCGGCACGACGCGCTGACGACGCCCACGTCGTCGACATCAACTCGGTGCTGCTCCTCGAACCGACCCTCGGCTCGCGCGACGCGGCCGTCCGGCACCTGGTGGAGGAGTACCGCCAGGACGTCGAGCGGTTCGCCACGCGCGCGACCCGGCTCCTGGCCGAGCACGGCCGGACAGAGCCGCGACTGCGCGACCGCGTCGAACTGATCCGGCGCCAGACCAACGGCAACCTGGACAGCGTCCGCCACCTGACGGACCGCTACCCCGGCAGCCGGGAACGGCTCCGTGAGCTGTACGCCATCCCCGACATCAGTGCCGGGTGATACGGGCAAGAGCCCTGTGGGTACCCGCCGGCGGCCGGAGGGAGGGTGCGTGGCACGTCGTGAGGCCAACGGACTGCTCGCCGCGCTGCTCGGTGAGGCCGACTGGACCGGGGGAGAGCTGGCACGAGCCGTCAACGCCCTGGGCGCGGCCCAGGGCCTGCGCCTGCGCTACGACCGTACGTCGGTGGCCCACTGGCTCACGGGGTCCCGGCCCCGCCCACCGGTTCCCGATCTGGTCGCCGCCGCCTTCAGCCGGCGAGTCGGCCGCCTGGTCCTCTCGGCGGAGACCGGTCTTGCGGCAGACGCACGTCCGGGGGAACCGGTGCTCGATCCCGGCGCCGGGGCAGCCTCGGCGGCGCTCGGTCTCATCGCCCTGTGCCGGGCGGAGGCGCTTCCCGAGCAGCGCGCCGCTCTGACCCGCTCCGGATACACCCCGACGGCTCCGCCCCTTCCGGGCGGCCGCACGCCCGGCGCGCCACCACCGTCCGCGGCGAGCGGCGTCGTCCGCCGTGTCCTTCCCGAGGACGTGCGGCTGCTGCGGGAGATGGCACGGGTGTACGCGGTGCTGAGCCGCGGTCACGGCGGCGCGCACGCGCGCAGCGCACTCGCCGCCTACATCGGTGACGACGCCGGACGCGTCCTGGGCGCCACCGGGCCGGACCGGCTGTCCGGCGAAGCACGGGTCGCGGTCGCCCAACTGGTGCATCTGCTCGCGGTCATGACCGCGGACGCGGGACACGACGGGCTGGCGCAGCGCTACTTCTCGTCGGCCCTGTCCCTGGCCCGGGAGGTGGGGGACCGCCGTCAGTACGCCATCACACTGCGGGCCATGAGCTCGCAGGCGCTCAGGCTGCTGCACCGCCGGCACGCGGACGTCCTGGCACACGCCGCGCTCACCGTCCATGGAGACGAGGCTGATCCGACCGTCCGCAGCTATCTGCTGGCCCAGCGGGCGCTCACCTCGGCCCATCGCGGCGAGCGCGGGGACGCGCTCGCCGACCTGGCGGACGCGGCCCGGCTGCACGAACGCGCGGTCCATGAAGGCGCTCCCTTCACCGCGTATCCGCGCTCAGGTCTCCACTACCAGCGGGCCGAGGTCTTCCAGGCACTCGGGGACGAGTCCGAAGGCAGAGCGGCCCTGCGGTCAGCCCTCGCACACCGGCCACCCGGCGATCACCGGCCCGTCGCCCTCACCCAGGCCCGGCTCGCCGAATCCTTCCTGAGAATCGGTCACTTGGACGTGGCCTGCGGCCACTGGAGCAGCTTCCTCGACCACTACCCCCACCTCCACTCCCGCCAGGTGGACCAGGCCCTCGCCGAACTCGTCCGCCGCCTGCGGCCCCACCAGCGGCAACGGCACGCCGCCGCGATCCTGGACCGGGCACGAGATCTCCGGCGACGGTGACGGGAGCGGGAGCGGGGGCGCGGGCGGGTCGTCCCCTGAGGGAAGGGCGAGTAGCGCTGCGAGGCAGAAGGGGTCATCCACGGCACCTGTGTACGGGCCCGGCGCCGCCTCCGGGCACCTCTCCGGACGGCGCGGGCGAGATCCACCTGAAGAATCGATCCGCCATACTCCACCCGGTCAACACGAAGCGGAGCTCGGACGGCCCGCCGACCCGGACGGCGTCCGTGCGGTGAGGGAGGACGCCGTCGCCGCGCCCGCCTGGGCGGGCCCGGCGGTGTGGCTCCACGGCGACCTGCATCCGGCCAACGTCCTCACCGCCGACGGCACCTGCTGCGGCGTGATCGACTTCAGGCGCCTCGTCGCCAGGACGGGCAGCTGATCGACCCGACCCGACCCGACCCGACCCGGCTCGGTCGTCGGCCATCGCGCGTCAGGAGCCGGTGTACTGGGCGGCGTACTCCTCGCTGGGCGGGACGACGGTGATGACGTCGATCAGCACGCCGTCAGGGGCGGCGAGGATGAAGTGCCGCTGGCCGAACTCCTCGGTCCGCAGGGGCAGCACCTCGGGAAGGCCGGCCTCCGTCACGAGCCGCCGATGCTCGGCGTCCACGTCGTCCACCTCGAAGTTCAGGAGCAGCCCGCCCCGCAGCGCGACCCGATGGCCTTCGGGGACGGTCGGGTGGGCGTGCTGCAGCAGGGCCAACTCGTACTGAGGTGCGTCGGGGCGGCGCAGACTCACGTACCAGTCCGCCTCGAAGGTCACCTCGAACCCGAAGTGACGGGTGTAGAAGTCGCGTGCCGCTCCCACGTCCTGGGTCGCGAGCACCGGGTAGAAGCCGCTGAGCTTGGTCATGGCAGAACCCTCCAGATCTCCTTCACATACCCAGGGTATGTGAACCATGTGGACTAGCATACCTTCGGTACGCGAAAGCGAAAGGGCGGTGCGCACGATGGCGGTCAACCGGGCGGAGCAACGCGCGGCCACGCGGCAGGCGCTGCTGGCCGAAGGCAGGCGGCGGTTCGCGGCCGACGGGTACCACCACGTGGTACTGGCCGAGGTGGCACGGGCCGCCGGGGTCACCAAGGGCGCCGCCTACCACCACTTCGACAGCAAGGCGGGCCTCTTCCGGGCCGTCGTCGCCGAGGTCCAGCAGGAACTGGGAGAGCGGGTCGCGACCGAGGCCGAGCGGTACGAGGACCTCTGGGAGCAACTCCGGGCCGGCTGCCGGGCCTTCCTCGCAGCCGGCACGGACCCGGCGGTCCGGCGGATCCTGCTCGTCGACGCGCCCACGGTGCTGGGCTGGGACGAGTGGCGGGCCCTCGACGAGGAGTCGTCCGCCCGACACCTCGCCGAAGCCCTCGCAGCGCTCGCCGAGGCCGGGGTCATCGCCGATCAGCCGGTGGAGGCCCTGGCCCGGCTCCTCTCGGGCGCGATGAACGAGGGCGCGCTCTGGATCGCGAGGGGTGGGGATCCGCGGTCCGTGGAGGCGGCACTCGACCGGCTCCTTGCCGGGCTGCGCACTCCAGGCTGACGCGGGTCGGCGGCCTGACGCGGGTCAAGGGCCGGACACCGGTGGGGGCCTGGGCCGTCAGGGCCTGCTCCCGTCAGGGCCGCCAGACCGCGAGGTTCAGGGTCACGGTGAGAAAGCCGGCGCCCGTCTCCACCACCAGGTCCGGATCCTCGATCCGCACGGCGAAACGCTCGGCCGCCACCTGGTCCAGCAGGAAGACGAAGTGTTCGATCACCACGGGAACGTCCCGCGGACAACCGTCGGGATCGACCTCCGTGTTGGCGCGGTCCGCCGCCAGGCAGAGCGAGGCCAGCAGGACCTTCAGGTCCGCGGAGTCGAGCAGGAGGTCGGCGCCGTGGACGACGACGACGATTCCCACGCCGCCGGTGTGGTGCCCGTGCAGGTCGTCGAGGCAGTCGACCAACGCGTCCCAGTTCCGGCCGAAGTAGCCGGGGAAGCCGAGGGCGGCCGCGAAGGCGTCGCAGGTGCTCACCATGTCGGTGAAGTCCCGGGCCTGGAGGTGGTACGACCTGCCGCCGGCCGCCTCCAGCGCCGCCACCTGCTCCTCGATCTCGGCGGCGCCCCGCGGGCCGAACACCACCCAGGGGGACCTGGGTCTGCTGAGGTCGAACACGGTCACCCGCCCGCGTGCGGTACGTCCCAGGAACGGGACCGGGTGAACTCCTGCCACTCGTCCCGGAGCAGGGCGAGGACCGCGACGTCGTAGCGTCGGCCCCGGTGCAGACAGGCGGAGCGTCGTACTCCCTCCTGGACGAATCCGGCCCTCGCCAGGACGTCGAGCGCCGCGGTGTTGGTGGTGTGCGTGACGGCCTGCACGCGGTGCATGGGCAGCTCGCCGAAGGCGAGGTCCACGAGCGCGTCCACGGCGGCCGTCCCAAGGCCCCGGCCCCGGTGATCGGGGTCGAGCATCAGCAGGATCTCGGCGGTGCCGTCGACCAGGTCCTGGTCGAACAGGGCGATGTGGCCGATCGGCGTGCCGTCGGGGAGCAGGACGAGGAAGTCGTCACGATCGTGCTCGTCGCGGTCGCGCTCGATCCGGTCGCGTACGGCGGAGAGGGCACGCGGCCACATGCCGATCTCGTGCGCGGCCACGGGGTCGGCCCGCCAGAGGTGGATCAACTCCGCGTCGTCGACGTCGAGCGGCGCGAAGGCGACACCCCTGCCCCGCCAGCACACCTGACGGGGCGTTTCCGCGTCCCCTGCCGCCGACTGCTCCCCGGCCACACGCTCCGCCACTTCTTCGGCGACTTCTTCCGCCACTTCCTCGGCCATGGCCGCATGCTACGAGCCCCCGTGGCCCTCGGACCAGCCATTTCCGCCCGAGCGGCAGGCGGCGGCGCCCAGGTGCCGGGCGCCGCATCCGTGCCCCGCACCCGCCCCCGCCGGGCCTGCGCCCGCGCCTGCGTGGGACGAACCCGCGCAGGCGCTACGGGAACCGCCTGCCCCCGTCGGCGTCGTCCGGCGAACCGGTCACGGCACGGCCGGGCCCGTGGCGGCGGGTGCCGGGCGGTGCACCGTCTCGACGGTGCCGCCGAGGCGCGCACGCTCGGCCGCGAGGACGGTGAGATGGCTGGTGAGGGACTCCTGCGGGCCCGACTTCACCAGAGCGGGGTCGCCCGTCGCGACGGCCGCGACGAAGGCGTCCATCAGCCCCGCGTCACCGCCGCCGTGACCGCCTCCGGCGTCCATCGACCCCTCACCGAACACGTCGATGGTCTCCTCGGTGCGGGTCAGGAAGTCGTACACCCGCAACGTCCTCCCGTCGCCGTGGAGTTCGCCGCGCGTGCCGAAGATCCGGGTCTGCCGGTCCGCCTGTTCGGTGAAGGCCGTCATGGTGAACGTGGCCGTCGCGCCGGAGGCGAACTCCATGGCCACGACCTGGTGGTCGACCACGTCGTTGTCGCAGCCGTAGACGCACCGCCCGTACGGGCCCTCCCGCAGGGCCGTCTCCAGCGCCTCGGGCGTGAACTCGTCGACCACCACGCTCAGCGGCCAGCCGTGGCCGCCCTGGGCGAGGCGGTCGCCGTAGTCGCGCTTGGCGGAGTACGGGCAGTCGGCCTCCACCGAGCAGTCCAGGCACCGGTCGGCCGCGCCCGCGGGCCGGTTCGCGGCGCGGAAGTGGGAGAGCCGGCCGAAACTGGAGACACGGACCGGGGGTGCGCCGAGCACGTACTGGAGCCAGTCCAGGTCGTGGCAGGACTTGGCCATCAGCATGGAGGTCGCCTCGTCCTCGCGGCGCCAGTTGCCCCGCACGAAGGAGTGGGCCTGGTGCCAGAATCCGACAGGCTCCAGGTGCTGGACGCTGACCAGGTCCCCGATCCTCCCGGAGTCGAGCAAGTCCTTCAGGGCCCGGGTGTAGGGGGTGTAGCGCAGGACGTGGCCCACGGCCAGGGTGACTCCCGCGTTCTCCACCGCGTCGACGATCCCGCGGCACTCGTCCTCGGTCAGCGCCATCGGCTTCTCCAGCATGATGTGGTAGCCGAGCGCGGCGAAGGCGAGGACCGGTTCGAGATGGTCGCGGTCGAGGGTGCAGATCAGCACCGCGTCGGCGATCCGTCCACGCGCGGCAAGGACCCGCCAGTCGTCCACCGCCGCCGCGGGATCGAGCTTGTGCGCGTCCGCGAACCGCTGCCGCCGCGTCGGGCGCGGCTCGGCCACCGCGACGACCTTCGCCCGCTCGGGGTGGGCGAGGGCCCAGGCCGCGTGACCGGTCCCGCGGTCTCCGGCGCCGACGACGGCAAGAGTGACAGGCGACATCCGACGTTCTCCCTACTCGGGTCCATAGAAAGCGCTTGCTGCACGTCGGGGATCGTAGTGCCCCATGAGCCCTTCCGACAGAGCGTGAGGCGCCCCGCGCTACCGGACCCGCGTGGCTGCACCCGTCCGCGCACTCGACGCGGCCGGGAGGTGGCCCCTCAGGTCGTCCAGGTCGAACTCCGCCTCGCCGAGCACCAGCCTGCCGCCCTCCGCGAAGGCCGTGGGCACCGTGGTGCCGCTGCCGACCGCGAGAACGATACGGAAGTCCACCTCCGTGCCGCTCCGCGTCACTCTGAACGCGCCCTTGTCCACGGAAAGTTCCGCGCCGTCGGTGTCGAGGATCCACCCCTTGAGCCAGCCGTCGCCCTTTCTGAAGAGGAACGTCGTCGTCCCGGACTCGACCTCGCCGAACGTGATCGACGTACCCGCCTCCGGGGAGAGCTGCCAGGCGTACGTGTGCGCGGCGGTGTCGGCGAAGGTGTCGTGGACCGCGACGACGGAGTCGGCCCCGCCGACCGGACGCAGGTCCACCGCGATGTCCCGCCGGGCCGTGCCGAGGCCGTAGTTCCCGCTGCCGTCCAGCGAGACGAACCCGCCGCCCTGACCCGCGTACGCCCGCGACTCCAGCGTCCGCCCCAGGCCCGCGAGGGGCTCCGGCCGGCCGTCGACGAGCGGCTTCGAGAACAGCTCCGTCTTCGCGGTGTTCTTCGCGGGCTGCTGCGCCCACGTCACGTCCTGGCCGACGAGCGACAGCGCGAAGGTGTCCGCACCGCCCCAGCCGATGTGCTGTTCGTTGCGGTTCTGCACCCCGACCAGGACGTCGTCCTTGTCGTGGTACCGGCTCCGGAAGAGGTACGAGCCGACCTGGTCGTCGAGCAGCGCGGCCCGGACGTCCTCGGGACCCTCGTCGGGGTCCTGCGGAGCCACCCCGTACGGGTAGTGGAGCAGCCCGTACGTACCGCCCCCGGCGCCGACCGTGCGCTCGTACTGCCAGAGCCAGGCCGCACGCTGATCGGCCGGCACCTGGGTGAAGACCAGGCCGGGTATCGGTACGGCGCCGGTGGTCGTGGCGACGCCCCACTGGAGCCGCGCCCTGTCCTGCTGCGCGGACACCCCGTGCAGCAGCAGGTTGGCGAACGCAGGCCGCTGCCACCTCTCCTTCAGCGCGCCGATGCCCGCGTCGAGCGAGCCGGTGACTCCCGGCGCCCCGACCCCGAGACCGTAGCCGAAGTAGTCGAGCCCCTCCTGGTCCCAGCCGCTGTCCGCGTACGCCGTGTCCAGGTGCCGGCCGAGGTCGTCGACCAGCTGGGGGATCCGCTCCTCCTGCAGGTCGAACGGCCCGTCGCCGCGCACCGCGAGACGGAGCGTCAGCTCGGCGCCCCGCACGACGGCGGTCCAGTTGCTCTGCTTGGTCGGCAGGGCGAAGTTCGGGTGGTAAGCGACCTCCAGATAGGCGGCGACCCGCTGGAGCACCTGCTGGGCCTCGGCCCGCTGCTCGTCCGTCCACGCCTGGTACGCCCAGTCGTAGGCGGTGGCCAGGGGAGTGGCGGCGTTGGCGGTCTCCAGAGCGGCGGCCCCGGCGTGGGCGGTGCCGTTGACGAACGGCATGGTCCGCCCGGACTCGACGACCGCCTGATGGGCGATCGCCGCGTACGCCGGGTCCAGCGTGACCTGGTACAGGAGGGCGGCGTCATGCGCCAGCGCCGCCTGCGCCTCGCCCGGACGGTAGTTGTAGCCGGCGAGCCCCTTGGCGACCCGGCTCACCAGACTGTCGTACGTCGACCTGGGCGTGCCGCTCCGCTGGATCGCGGCGCGGATCGCCGTGAGCCGCTCAGCCGTGACACCCATCCTCGGGTGCGCGAGGCTGCCGAGGCTGGCGGTGGCGAGGACCTCGCCGTGGCGCCCGGCGAGAGCGAACCCGGTCGCGCCCCCGAGGTCCTCGGCCGACAGCGTGAGCGCGCCGGTCGTCGCGCAGTCCGCGCCGCACGTGCGGAGCTTGCGCGCCCCGGTGAGCCTGCCCTCGGCCACCTCCGGGCCGCCCGCGTACAGCGTCAACGGAGTCCCGCCGCCCGCCTTCGACCGCCATGCCAGGCGGGCTCCCTGGCCGGTCGCGGGCCCGGTCGCGGTCGCGGTCAGCACGTCCGTCCGCTGCTCGTCGAGGAAGCGGGAGGGCAGGGTCACGGTCTCGGCGCCGGTCGTCGCGAGGCGCGTGCCGTCGGCGGCCAGGGCGACGACCTTGTACGTGTACCGCTTGCCGGGACGGCCCGAGCCGTCCTCGGCCGTCCACGCTGCCGGCACCGCGCGGATCAGGGACTTCGGCCCCGGCGTGAAGCGGGGGTCGGGGGAGCGGTGGACCTCGTACGAGGCCGGGGGCTGGGCGAGCGTGCCGAAGTTCCAGGTGAGCTGGACGGCTCCGGTGGGCTGGACGTTGGCGCCCACGACATCGCCCGCCACGCGCTCCACACGGACGTTGTCGACGAGCAGACGGCCGGTGCTCCGCTCCAGGGCGAGCAGCAGATTGACGGTCGGGGCGCCCGGGCGGGCCAGGACGACGGCACTCGCTCTGCGCCAGCGCGTATCGCCGGAGACACGGCCGACGAGGGCGTCGTGGCCGAAACCGCGGGCCCACAGATCACCGCCGTAGCCGCGCAGGTCGATCGCACGCTCGTCGAAGGTGATGCGGTACGCGCGGAACGTGCCGGTGTCGGGGATCGGGACGTCCTGGCCGATCGCCGCCTTGTCGTCCGCGTTCCCGAGGTCGAGGGCGAGCGCCCGGCTGCCGTCGGGGCCCGCGCCCTCGAGGATCTGGGCGCGGCCACTCGCGCGCGTCTCGTTCTGCGGCCAGCCGACGATCGTGCCGTCGGCCGCGACCTGCTCGAAGTCGCCGTTGACGACCGGGTTCGTGGCGGTCTCGGCGTGGGAGGCCTCGGCGTGGGCCGGCGCGGGAACCGGCACGGCGAGCGTCCCTGCGACCGCCGCGCCGACAACGGCGGCGCGACCGAGACGGGACGGGAGGGCTGGGGACATCGCTGCTCCGAACGTCGCGCTATCGATTACGTGGCGGCGAGGCTAGGGGCGCCGCGAGAACCAGGTCAAGACGGCGAACGGCAAGTGGTCCGATGATTCAGGCTCGTTGGGCGAGTAATGCCCTGATTGAGCGTGCTGATCCCCGGAGTTGACCACAAGAGGCCCGACCAATCTCCTGGTGGCTACGCGGTCACGCGCACGGGAGTGCCGGCCGGCTCCGGGCAGTCTATATCGATCACTCTGATCGAAAGATCGGAAATACGATCCTTTCCATTGACTCCGATCGGAGCGGTCGTCACCATTTCAACGCGCTGAAGACGCGCTGAAGAAGCTCCGAAACCTCCCGTCCGCCGCACCGCACACCGCCGGAGGCCCCCGCATGACAACGCCGTCATGGTCCCGCCGTACCTTTCTGTCCGCCGCGATGGGCACCGGTCTCGCGATCGGCTTCATCGGGGCGCCTCCGGCCCTCGCGGCCGACGCCTACGACACGCTCCGCCTGAGGGCGCGCGAACTCCTGCTCGGTACGGGCTTCAGCGCGAGCGACCCGCTCTTCGCCGACCGGTTGACCGAGCTGGGCACCAAGGCCGCCTCGTTCCGCGACGCGATGGCTCCGTCCAGCTCCTCGCTCTGGCCCGACCTGCCCTACGCCTCCTTCGCGGGCGACCCGGTCACCGCCACCTACAACCGGCTCAGGACCATGGCACTCGCCCACGCGCAGCCAGGCACCGGACTGACCGGCGACGTCTCACTCGCCGCCGACGTCGTCGCCGGGCTGCAGCACGTCCACGACGGCGTCTACCACGCCTCGTTCACCCTGCCCAGCACCAACTGGTGGTGGAACGCCCAGATCGGCGCCCCGAGCGCGCTCCTCGACACCTGCGTGCTGATGTACGACAGCCTCTCCGCCGCGCAGATCACCGCCTTCTGCGCGGCCGTCGACCACTTCGTGCCCGACAGCCAGCTCGACGTGGGCGCCCCACACAGCGAGAGCGCCAACCGCGTCGACTTCTGCAAGGTCGTCGCCGTGCGCGGAGTCATCGGCAAGAACTCCGCGAAGATCGCCCGCGCCCGCGACGGGCTCTCCCCGGTCTTCCCGTACGTCACCTCGGGCGACGGCTTCTACCGTGACGGCTCGTTCATCCAGCACAGTCACACGCCCTACACGGGTTCGTACGGCGCCGTCCTGCTCAGCGGCCTCGCCTGGCTCTTCGCCCTGCTCGGCGGTTCCTCCTGGGACATCACCGACCCGAACAAGCAGCTCATGCTCGACTCCGTCGAGCGCTCCTTCGCCCCCTTCGTCTACCACGGCCTGCTCATGGACGCGGTGAGCGGACGGGCCGTGAGCCGGGGCCTCTCCGCCGGGGCCACCAACGGCTTCGCCGGCGGCGACCACGCCCGGGGGCAGGGCGTCATGGCATCCCTCCTGGTGCTCGCCATGGGCGCGAGCGCCACCGAGCGGACCCGCTGGCGCGGCATGGTCAAGGGCTGGCTCCAGCGCGACTACTACCTCACCCTGGAGACGAACCCGTCCCTGGAGATCGCATCGCTCTCCCGGCTGAAGTCGGCGCGCGATGACACCACGCTGACCGCCGTCGCCGAACCCGTCGGCCACCGCGTCTTCGGCTCGATGGACCGGGCCACCCACCGCCGCCCGAACTGGGCCGCCTGCCTGTCGATGTCGTCCACCCGCGTCGCCTTCTACGCCTTCGGGAACCTGGAGAACAAGCGGGGCTGGCACACCGGCTCCGGCATGCTCTCCTGGTGGAAGGACTCCACCCTCGGCCAGTTCAGCGACGCCTTCTGGCCCACCGTCGACCCGTGCCGGCTCCCCGGCACCACCGTCTCGAAGAAGCCGCTCGCCGACGGCGCCGGCGGGGACTTCGGCGCCCCCCGACCGTCCTCGACCTGGGCCGGCGGCACGAGCGACGGAACGTACGCCGCACTCGGCATGGACATCCGCGGCCTCCAGTCCACCCTGGCCGGCCGCAAGTCCTGGTTCTTCCTCGACGACGCGGTCGTCTGCCTCGGCGCCGGCATCGGCTGCGCCGACGGCACGGGCGTCGAGTCGATCGTGGAGAACCGCAACCTCGGCGCGACCGGCACGCACACCCTCACGGTCGACGGTGCCGCCATGCCGGCCACCCAGGGTTGGTCGGCCACCCTGACGGGCGCCCGCTGGGCCTCGCTCGGCGGCATGGGCGGGTACGTCTTCCCCGGCGGCGCCACCGTCAAGGCGCTCCGGCAGGAACGCACCGGAGCCTGGAGCGACATCAACGGGCTCTCCGGCTCGACGACCCCCTTCACCCGCCGCTATATGACGCTCTGGTTCGACCACGGCACCGACCCGACGGGCGCCGGCTACGCCTACATCCTGATGCCGGGTGCCGACAGCACGGCCACCGCGGCCCGCTCCGCCGACACCGGCTGGCTCAGCGTGCTCGCCAACACCGGCAACCACCAAGGCATCCGCGTCCCCTCGCTGGGCTTCACGGGCGTCAACTTCTACGGCAGCGGCACCGTCGGGACCCTCACGGCCACCGGGGCCGCCTCGGTCATGGTCCGTGAGAGCGGCACGACGGCCACCGTCTGCGTCGCCAACCCGACGCAGACGGTCGGCAGCCTCGACATCACCTGGAACCGCGCGGTGACCGGCGTGGTCTCCCAGGACCCCTCCGTCACCGTCCTCGCCACCGGCTCCACCCTGAGGCTCCGGGTGGACACCTCGGCGAAGGCGGGCGCGACCCAACGGATCACGGTCACCCTCGGCTGACCGCGCTGCCCCGGACCGGCCGACTCACCGAGAGCCGGCCGGATCGCCGGATCGCCGCCTGGGCGGGCTCTCGGTGAGTCGGGCGGCTCTCGGGCGGTCAGCCCGCGCCCTGCCCGCGGTAGAGCTCGATCTCGCCGTCGAGTTCGAGGGCGAGGACCGTGGCGTGCGGGTCGCAGAGGGTCGGGGCGTCGATGCGTACGACTCCGGGAACCCGGTGGGACGGGAAGCCCCCGACCACGCGGTGGCCCAGCTCTTCCCCCGTACCGAGCACGGCGATCCGCCGGACGGCGTTCCGCAGGCCCCGCACCTCGACGAAGCCGCGCGGCGGGTCGAAGCAGACCAGGAACAGGGTGCGGCGGTCGCGGGCGAGCATCGAGGGGCCGTAGTGGTGTCCGTAGGGCAGACCGCGGTCCGTCGTGTGGACGGCCTCGCTGTTGCGGCGGATCCACTGCCCCAGGCCCTCGAGGCGTTCGGCGTGATCGGGCGGGATCGTGCCGTCCTCCCGGGGACCGGTGTTGAGGAGCAGATTGCCGCCGTGGCCGACGGTCTCGGCGAACACCCGGACGAGTTCGGGCACCGACTTGTGCGCCGTGTCCCCGGGCTGGTGGCCCCAGGCGTCGCCGATCGTGTAGCACAGCTCCCAGGGGCCCTCCGGCGGGACGATCGGCACGCCGAGCTCCGGGGTCGCGTAGTCCCCGTGGCCGAGCATCCGGCCGTTGAGCACGGTTCGCGGCCGGAGCCGGAGGATCTCCTCGCGCAGCTCCTTCATCCGCCACTGGCGTTCGTCCCGTTCCCAGGCGCCGTCGAACCACAGCAGGTCGGGCCGGTAGCGCGAGAGGAGTTCCCGGATCTGCCCCCTGTGCACCTGTTCGAGGAAGCGTTCCCAGCGCTCGGGTTCCTCCCGGCCGGGCGCGGGCATCGCGAAGCGGTTGTCCACCCAGGGGCGCTGGAGGACGGACGGCCGGACGGTCGGGTAGTCCGGGTGGCTCCAGTCGGAGTGGGAGAAGTAGAGCCCGACCCGTAGGCCGTGATGGCGCAGCGCCTCGGTGAACGGGCCGACCAGGTCGCGCGCCGCGGGACTGCGGGCGGCGACGGACAGGTCCGTGCGCGCCGTGTCCCAGAGGGCGACGCCGTCATGGTGCTTGGTGGTGAGCACCGCGTACCTCGCCCCCGCCCGCACGAAGAGGCGCGCCCAGTCCTCGGGGCGGTAGCGGGAGGCGGTGAAGCCCTTGAGCTGTTTCATGTACGCGTCGCGGGACATGTCCCCGCCGAAGAAGGACCAGGACTCGGGGACGCCGTCCACGGCGTAGATCCCCCAGTGGACGAAGACGCCGAGTTTGGCCTCGGTGAACCAGGGCTGCATGGTCACGCGGAACGCTCCAGGTCCTCGCGCCGTACGGGATGGGCGAACGGGAGCCCGGCCGCGTACCGCTCCACCTCCGCCAGGGCCAGTTCGGTCATCCTGCGCAGTTCCGTGCCGAACGAGCCCGCGAAGTGCGGGGTGAGCAGCACGTTGGAGAGGTCGTAGAGAGGGGAGTCGGCGGGCAGGTGCTCGGGCTCGGTGGTGTCGAGCACGGCCCTGATGCGGCCGGTGGCCAGCTCCTCGGTGAGGGCCTCCTGGTCGACGAGCGAACCGCGCGAGGTGTTGACGAACGTGGTGCCGTCCCGCATCAGAGCCAGCCGGCGCCGGTCGATCATGTGCCGGGTCTCGGGACTCTCCGGCGCGTGCAGGGTGACGACGTCCGAGACGGCGCAGAGCTCGTCGAGGGTGACGGGGCGCAGTCCGAGCCGCTCCGCCTCCTCCGCTGGCAGGTACGGGTCGTGGACGAGGAGGTCGAAGGAGTACGGGGCGAGCAGTTCGGCGACGCGGCGCCCGATCCGCGAGGCCCCCACGATCCCGACCGTGCGCCGGAAGTTGCCCACGTCGGGATAGCGGGCGCGCCAGTCCTGCTCGCCGCGCACCCGGCGGTACTCGTCCCGGACCTCCAGGACGCGCTTGTTGGAGAAGAGGACGGCGGCCACCGTGAACTCGGCCACCGGAAGGGCGTTGGCCGCCGCGGCGGAGGACACCGCGATGCCGCGGTCCCAGCAGGCGTCGGTGATGTGTCCGCGGACCGAACCGGCGGCGTGGACCACGGCCTTGAGGCGCGGGGCGGCGTCGAGGACCCAGCTCTCGAGCTCGGGGCAGCCCCAGGAGGTGAGGAGGATCTCGGTGTCGCGCAGCGCGCTGAGGACATCGGCGCGGCTGAAGTCGTCGGTCACCAGACCGGTGTCGACCTCGGCGAGCCGCGCGAGCCGGCTCAGGGTCTGTTCGTCGAGCAACGAGGGAGCCAGGTCGGGGGCCATGGCGAGAAGGAGCCGAGGACGGCGAGGCGTCGCCGTCCGCTCGTGCGCCGGATGGCTGTGCGGCAGCATGGCGGTCATGGCGTGACCCTAGGGATCGATTAATCGATCGTCAAGATCGATCATTGTGATCGATGGATCGATCCCCCTTGACTACGATCGTCTCGGTGGTCAGTATTCGACTCATCGCACCGGGCTGGTCATGAAGCCCGGGCGCTGTCGTCACAAGCCGCCCGGGACAGGCGGAAACCCACGTCCCACCGGAGCCGAACGCGAGCGCGCGCCGCGCGCCGCTCGACCGCGTCCGTACCCCTGCCCATTCCTCTCTCGCAGGGAGAGGTGTGCGCTGCGGGCCGACGCGCCTCGGCCTGGAGACGGCGGAATGGAGAGGGGAGCTGCATGTCCGTGACACTCAAGGACCGGGAGGCGCACCGACAGCCGCGCGCCGCCGGCCCTCCGAAAGCGGCGGGGCCACGGCCCCGGGGCCTGCGGCACCGGCTGCGCAGGGACCGCGCCCTCCTCGCGCTCATGGTTCCGGGCGTGCTGTACTTCCTGGTCTTCCACTACGGGGCGATGTTCGGCAACGTCATCGCCTTCAAGGACTACGTGCCGTTCCTCGGCATCGACGGCAGCCCCTGGGTGGGCCTCGCGAACTTCGAGGCGCTCTTCGGCGACGGCGCCTTCTGGGCCGCCGCCTTCAACACCCTGTCCCTGTCGTTCCTCCAGATCGTCTTCTTCTTCCCGCTGCCGCTGGCCCTCGCCATGCTCCTGCACAGCGTCAGCCTCGGTCGGGTGCGCAGGTTCGTCCAGAGCGTCGTCTACCTGCCCCACTTCATCTCGTGGGTCATCGTGGTCGCGCTGTTCACCCAGGTCCTCGGAGGCGACGGACTCCTCAACGGCCTGCTCGGCGAGGACGACGGCGACCATCTGATCGACGTCTTCGGCAACCCGGCGGCCTTCCAGCCGCTCATGGTCGTCGAGTTGATCTGGAAGGACTGCGGCTGGGGCACCATCATCTTCCTCGCCGCGCTGCACAACGTGGACGAGGCGCTCTACGAAGCGGCGGCCATCGACGGGGCCGGACCCTGGCGCCGCTTCTGGCACGTCACGCTTCCGGCGATCCGCCCGATCGTCGTGCTGCTGCTGATCCTTCGGCTCGGCGAGATCCTGAACGTCGGCTTCGAGCAGATCCTGCTGCAGCGCGACGTCTTCGGCCCGGAGACGGCCGAGGTCATCGACACCTACGTCTACTACCACGCGGTCACCGACGGCATGTGGGGCGTCGCCGCGGCGGCGGCCCTGTTCAAGGGCGTGATCGCCGCCGTCCTCGTCTTCGCCGCGAACAAGATCGCCCACCGCATGGGCGAGCAGGGGGTGTACCGGTGAGCACGGACCTCGACGACCGCACGCCCGTCCGGCCCGCCCGGACCTCCGGCAGGGGCGACCAGCGGCCGGCCTGGATGGAGAAGCCCCGACCCGTCACCCGGGTCGCCAAGATCCTCGCCCTGGCGCTGACCGTGGCCATGGTCCTCGTCCCCTTCTGGACGGTCCTGGCCACCAGCTTCGCCCCGGACCGGCAGATCGTCGCCAACGGGGGCTGGGCCTTCTGGCCCGACGAGTGGACCCTGAAGGCGTACGCCAAGGTCTTCGCCAACGAGAACACCACCCACGCCATGCTCGTCTCCGCGGGCGTCGCGCTCGTCGGAACGGCGCTCAGCCTGGCCTGCACCGTGTTCCTCGCCTACGCGCTCGCCCGGCCCGGTGTCGTCGGCGGCAAGCCGGTCATGCTGCTCATCCTCTTCACCTTCCTCTTCCCGCCCGGCATCATCCCGAGCTTCCTCGTCGTCCACACGCTCGGGCTGCGCAACACCTACTGGGCGCTCTTCCTGCCCGTCCTCATCAACGCCTTCAACCTCGTCGTCGTGCGCGGCTTCTTCCAGGGGATCCCCGAGGAACTGTACGAAGCCGCCCGGCTCGACGGCGCCGGGGAGATCCGCACGCTCTTCCGGATCGTCCTCCCGCTCTCCAAGGCGGTCATCGCCGTCGTCGGTCTCTTCTACGCCGTCGGCTACTGGAACGACTTCTTCCGAGGCGTGATCTACCTCGACGACAGTGCGATGTGGCCGCTGCAGACGGTCATGCGCGGCTACGTCACCCAGGGCAACGGCCTGGCCGAGTCGCAGGCCGTGGACGAGACGCTCGTCCAGGCGCCCCAGACGATCAAGATGGCGATCGTGATGGTGGCCACCGTGCCCGTCCTCTGCGTCTACCCCTTCATCCAGCGCTACTTCGCGAAGGGCGTCCTCACCGGCGCCATCAAGAGCTGACCTCCCCGCGGCTCCGCACCACCCGAAACCTCTCTCCCCGCCTTCGGGGTCTTCAGTAAGGGACGTCCTCATGAGCACGAGCACTCGCACGAGCACCGGCGTATCGCGCAGAAGAGTTCTGCAGACCATCGGCATCGGCACCGCCCTGACCGCCACCGGCGTGTCGCTGACGGGCTGTTCCACCTCCGGCACGGCCCGCACCGACGCCGGCAACAGCGGCAAGGACCTGGCGCCCTTCCCGACGCACGTCCCGTTCGCCGGCCCGAAGCCCGACCTCGCGGGCACCGAACAGGGCGTACAGGCCGGCTACCTCACCTACCCGTCGGAACTGGCGCAGTCCGTCGAGGAGAAGCCCGGCGACGGCAGGAAGATCACGGCCTGGTTCCTGTCGTGGAGCTCCACGCCGGTGCCCCGGGAGAAGAACAGGTTCTGGCAGGCGGTCGAGGCGGCGCTCGGCGTCGAGCTGGAACTCACGGTCGTCCCCGCGATGGAGTACGAGACCAAGCTCGCCACCCTGATGGCCAGCGGCGAGATGCCGGACATCCTCCAGGTCGTCGCCGCCCCGAACGAAGCCCAGTTCGTCCTCAGCAAGTGCGCCGACCTCACCGAGCACCTCTCGGGCGACGCCGTCAAGGAGTACCCGAACCTGGCCAACATCCCGCCGTACGCCTGGAAGGCCGCCGGCCGGTTCGGGGGCAGGCTCTACGGCGTCCCGGTGGAACGCCCCTTGATCGGGCACGGTCTCATCGCCAACCAGGACAAGTTCAAGGAGGCGGGCATCTGGGTGCCCGAGGTCGGCGGCCTCGACGTCGACTCCTTCACCAAGGGCCTGAAGCAGCTCAGCGTCAAGGGCAAGTACGGGCTCGGCGCCTCCCAGATCGGCGCCTTCGGCTTCAACTCGTACATCGCCAACCACGGTTCGCCCAACATCTGGTCGGTCAAGGACGGCGCCTTCGTCAACTACATCGAGACCGACGAGTTCAAGGCCGGTCTGGAGCAGATGGTCGCCTGGCAGAAGGCCGGCGTGTTCCGCCGCGACGCCCTGAGCGTGGACGGCGGCGCGTACAGCCTGGAGTTCTACAACGGCACCACCTACGCGCAGTCCAACGCCTTCGTCGGATTCAAGGGTGCCGTGCTCGCTGTCAAGGACGGCTTCACCGTCGATCTGGCCAGGCCTTTCAAGCCGGCCAACGGGGCCTCCCCGAAGCACTGGCTGGGCTCCGGCATCTACGGCTACACCGTGCTCAAGAAGGCGCCCAAGGAGCGCATCGAGCTGCTGTTGCGGGTGATGAACTACCTGGCCGCCCCGTTCGGCACGAAGGAGTACGAATTCGTCAACCACGGAGTGGAGGGAACCCACTTCACCCGGGGCAAGGACGGCGGCCCCGTGGTCACCAAGCTTGCCGCCGACGGCGGCGACGGCCCGGCCACCCTCCCGCTGACCTTCATCGCCGGCCCGCCGCAGCCGCTGTACCTCGCCGACCGGCCCGAGGCGACCCGGCGCTACCACGCCTATCAGCAGGAGATGATCCCGCTCGGCGTGCCGAGCGTCCACTACGGACTGCGCTCCAACGCCTGGGCCAACAGCGAGCGCGGTCTGGTCAAGCAGCGCGAGGACGCGATCAACGCCGTCGTCACGGGGAAGCGAAGCCTCTCCGAGTGGGACGCCGTGGTCAAGGAGTTCAAGGCGAAGGGCGGCGCGAAGGCGGCCGATTCCCTCGCGGAGGAGTACGCGGCCGCCGGCAGCTGACCCCGCCGGACGGGTAGGGGTCCGAGCCTCCCGTGGCTCGGACCCGTCTCCGCAACCACTGGTAGATTTTCGCCGTGCCTGAGAGATTCTGGATCCGGACCGGGCGGACGGTCGCCGTACCGCTGGACGAGCCGCCGCAGGTGGCGAGCCTCGGTGTGGGGGTCCACGGCACGACGAATCGGGTCGACGTCTTCCGGCTTCCGGACCTGTGGCAGCTGCACCTCTACCGGTACACCGCGGAACTCGTCGTCGACGGCGTCCTGCACGTCGTGAGGCCCGGTCATGTGAGCCTCGTGCCGCCAGGAGCAGAGGTGCGCTACCGCTACCGCGGGCGGTCCGAGCACCTGTACGCCCATCTGCGCCTGCCCGGCGCGGGCGACAGGGCCGACGTGCCCGTCGTCCAGGACGCCGGTGCGCGGACCCCGGATCTCTCCGAGCTGCTCCTGCGGGCCATCGCGCTGGCTCCGCGCAGTCCGCGCCGTGCCGACGCGGAGGTCTGGTCCGTGCTGTGGGAGCTGGCCGAACTCGCCGAGCCGGCGGGACGCGAGAAGGGCCCGCACGCCTCGCTCGCCGCCGCCGTCGCCCACATCGAGTCGCATCTCGCGGAGCGGCTCCTCGTCCCCGAGGTGGCGCGGGCCGCGGGCGTGTCGCACAACCACCTGCTGCGGCTCTTCCGCGCCGAGACCGGCACCACCGTCGTGGCGTACATCCGGCAGCGGCGCATGGAGCGGGCACGGCACCTGCTGCGGGAATCGACCCTGTCGATCCCCGCGGTGGCGGCGGCCGTCGGCATCGACGATCTGCAGGCCTTCAACAAGGCCTGCCGACGCGAACTGGGTGCCTCCCCGCGCGGGGTGCGGGCCGGATAAGGGCCGGTGCGGGCTACTGGTCCGTTCTCACCGCGTCGGGACTCACCGCTCCACGTGGGACCGCAGCCACTCCTCGACCTCGCCGACATGAGCCGCCGCGGCCGCGCGTGCCGCCTCGGGATCGCGTGCGACGAGGGCGCGGTGGATGGCCGCGTGCTCACGGCGGGTGCGCTCGAACGCGCCGTCCTCGGCGTAGCCTCGCCGTGCGCGGGCCCGGAACGTCCGGGTCGACAGACCTTCGAGGATGGCGGCCATGGTCCCGTTGCCCGAGGCCGCGTTGACGGCCCGGTGGAAGGCCAGGTCGTGGGCGAGGATCTCCTCGGGGTCCTCGGCCTCCTCCATCGCCGTCAGGTGCGCGGTCACCGCGGCCAGTTGCTCCTCGTCGATCCGGGCGGCCGCCAGCGCGGTGGCCGTGGACTCCAGGACGCGCCGGACCTCCAGGAGTTCGACGAGCTGCTCGCCGCGGGAGAGGTCGGCGACGACACCGAAGGTCTCCAGCAGGTCCTCGGCCCCGAGGCCCCGCACGTAGATCCCGGAGCCGTGCCGCGCCTCCAGGACGCCCATGACCGTTAGCGCGCGGACCGCCTCCCGCATAGAACTCCGGGACAGGCCCAACTGAGCGGCGAGGTCCCGTTCCGTGGGTAGCCGGTCCCCGGGGTTCAGCTCGCCCTCGGTGATCATCGCCTTGATCTGCTCGATGGCCCGCTGGGTCACGGTTCCCCGCGCCGGGGTGCGCTCCTCCACCGATTCCCTCCCTCGTCCGATTCGGGCAGTCTAGTCAGCCAAGTGGTCGGACCACTCCACCTGTGAAGGGGGAATTTCTCTGCATGAGGGGTGTCGTGGACGTCAATTGGTCTGATAAATCTAGGTGGCCGAGGGCGTTCCGCCTGAGCCCCGGCCCGGGATCCGGCCCGTCCGGCAGCCGCCGCTCCGCGCGGCCGTGACCACGGGTCCCGCGCACGGGTGGGGCCGTGACCCACCGCTCGACCGTCCCTCGGGCGGCAGCGGCCCCACCCCCTTCCCCCGTCTGTGAGGAGACCCGCCAGTGAAACTCATGCGCCTGGGCGCCCCCGGCGCCGAACGGCCGGCCGTACGCACCGACGACGGCCGGGTGTGGGACCTCACGCCCGTCGCCGAAGAGATCGACGGAACGTTCTTCGCCTCGGGCGGAGTTGCCCGCGCCCGGGCGGCCGTCGAGGAGCGCGGGCTCACCGAACTCGACCCGAGGGGCCTGCGCGTGGGCGCCCCCGTCGCCAGGCCCGGGAAGGTCGTCTGCATCGGCCTCAACTACCGCGACCACGCACGGGAGACGGGCGCGCCCGTCCCGACCCGCCCGGTCGTCTTCATGAAGGATCCCGGAACGGTCGTCGGCCCCTACGACGACGTGCTGATCCCGCGCGGCTCGGCCAGGACGGACTGGGAAGTGGAACTCGCGGTCGTCATCGGCAGCCGGGCCCGCTACCTGGAGAGCGCCGAGGAGGGCCTGCGCCACATCGCCGGATACGCCATCAGCAACGACGTCTCCGAGCGGGAGTTCCAGCTCGACTACTCGCCCCAGTGGGACCTGGGCAAGTCCTGCGAGACCTTCAACCCGCTCGGCCCGTGGCTGGTGACCTCCGACGCGGTGGGCGACCCGCAGGACCTCGGGCTGCGCCTGACCGTCAACGGAGTCCGGCGCCAGCACGGCACCACCCGCGACATGATCTTCCAGGTGGGCCACCTCGTCGCGTACCTGAGCAACTACATGGTTCTGGAGCCCGGTGACGTCATCAACACCGGTACACCCGCCGGTGTGGCCCTCGGCCTGCCCGGCACCCCGTACCTCCGCCCCGGAGACACCGTCGAGCTGTCCGTCGACGGACTCGGCAGCCAGCGCCAGACCTTCGCCCAAGCCTGACGTCCGCGAGCGCCCGCCGGCCCGCGAGGTCCCTGAGAGGCCCCACATGACCGCATCCACCGCCCGCGTCACCGCCGTCGACACCTACGACATCCGCTTCCCCACCTCGCGGGAGCGCGACGGCTCCGACGCCATGAACCCCGACCCCGACTACTCCGCCGCCTACGTCGTCCTGCGCACCGACGCGGCCGACGGCCATGAAGGGCACGGCTTCACCTTCACCATCGGCCGCGGCAACGAAGTCCAGGTCGCCGCCCTCGACGCACTGCGCCCGCACGTCGTCGGGCGCCCCGTCGCCGAGCTGTGTGCCGACCCCGGCTCGCTCAGCCGCGACCTGGTCGGGGACAGCCAACTGCGCTGGCTCGGACCGGAGAAGGGCGTGATGCACATGGCCATCGGCGCCGTCCTCAACGCCGTCTGGGACCTCGCCGCCAAGCGCGCGGACAAGCCGCTGTGGCAGTTCCTCGCGGACGCCGAACCCGCCTGGCTCGTCTCCCAGATCGACTTCCGCTACATCGCCGACGCCCTCACCCCCGAGGACGCCCTCGCCCTGCTCCGACGCGGCAGAACCGACGCCCCCGAACGCGCCGCCGCGCTCCGCGCCCACGGATACCCCGCCTACACCACCTCACCCGGCTGGCTCGGCTACTCCGACGAGAAGCTGAGCCGTCTCGCCCGCGCCGCCGTCGCCGAGGGCTTCACCCAGATCAAGCTCAAGGTCGGCGCCGACCTCGCGGACGACATCCGCCGCCTGCGCGCCGCCCGCGCCGCCGTCGGCCCCGACATCCGTATCGCCATCGACGCCAACCAGCGGTGGAACGTCCACGAAGCCGTGGAGTGGACCAAGGCGCTCGCCGCGTACGACCCCTACTGGATCGAGGAGCCCACCAGCCCCGACGACATCCTCGGCCACGCGGCCGTACGCGGGGCGGTCGCACCGGTCAAGGTCGCCACCGGCGAACACGTACAGAACCGGATCGTCTTCAAACAACTCCTGCAGGCCGGCGCGATCGACATCCTGCAGATCGACGCCGCGCGCGTCGGCGGCGTCAACGAGAACCTGGCCATCCTGCTGCTCGCCGCCCACCACGACGTACCGGTCTGCCCGCACGCCGGCGGCGTCGGCCTGTGCGAACTGGTCCAGCACCTGTCGATGTTCGACTACGTCGCCCTGTCCGGCACCACCGAGAACAGGGTCGTCGAGTACGTGGGCCACCTCCACGAACACTTCCGCACCCCCGTGGAGATCCGGGCCGGCCACTACCGGGCCCCGCTCGTCCCCGGCTTCTCCAGCGAGATGCACCCGCGCTCCATCGAGGAGTACGCGTACCCCGACGGCACCTTCTGGAGCGCCGACCTGGCGACCGCAGACCCCACCCGCCCCACCCGCGAAGGGAGCCCCGCATGAGCGAGTTCACCGGCCTGCGGGCCGTCGTCACCGGCGGCGCCTCCGGCATCGGCCTGGCCACCGCCGAACTGCTGGCCGCGCGCGGCGCCACCGTCGCCGTACTCGACCGCGCGCCCGAAGGCCTGCCCGCACCCCTCGTCGGTCACCGGGCCGACGTCACCGACGACACCGCCGTACGGTCGGCGGTCGCCGAGGCCGCCGAAACCCTCGGCGGCATCGACATCCTGGTGAACAACGCCGGCGTCGGCGCCCTCGGGACCGTCGAGGACAACGACGACGCGCAGTGGCACCGGGTCCTGGACGTCAATGTGCTCGGCATCGTCCGGACGACCCGCGCCGCCCTGCCGTACCTGCGCGCGTCCCGAGCCGCCGCGGTCGTCAACACGTGCTCGATCGCGGCCACCGCCGGACTGCCGCAGCGGGCCCTGTACAGCGCCAGCAAGGGCGCGGTCCTCTCCCTGACCCTCGCCATGGCCGCCGACCACGTCCGCGAGGGCATCCGGGTCAACTGTGTGAACCCCGGAACCGTCGACACCCCCTGGGTCGGCAGGCTCCTCGACGCCGCGGACGCCCCGGCCCAGGAGCGGGCGGCCCTTGAGGCACGCCAGCCCACCGGCCGTCTCGTCACGGCCGGCGAAGTCGCCGCCGCCATCGCGTACCTGGCGAGCCCCGCCGCCGCGTCGGTCACCGGCACGGCGCTCGCCGTCGACGGCGGCATGCAGGGACTCCGCATGCGCCCGGCCGAGAAATGAGCGGGCCCATGAGCCGAGCGGGGAACCCGGCACCGAACCGAGCGAAAGGCACCGCCTCCGTGCGACACCACCCCCTCGGCACCGGCAAGGTCACCGTCACCGCGCTCTCCTTCGGCGCCGCCGGCATCGGCAACCTGTACGCGCCGGTCAACGTGGCACAGGCCGCCGGAGCCGTCGACGCCGCCTGGGACGCGGGCATCCGGTGCTTCGACACCGCCCCGCACTACGGCCTCGGCCTCTCCGAGGAACGCCTCGGCGCCGCCCTGCGCACCCGACCCCGGGACACGTACGTCCTGTCCACCAAGGTCGGCCGTCTCCTCCGGCCGGCCACCGGCGGCGGCGACGACCTGGCCAACGGGTTCGCCGTGCCGGCCACGCAGCGCCGCGTCTGGGACTTCTCCGCCGAGGGCGTACGCCGCAGCATCCACGAGAGCCTGCTGCGCCTCGGCCACGACCGCGTCGACGTCGTCTACCTCCACGACCCCGACGACCACGCCCGGGAAGCGTTCGAGAAGGCGTATCCGGAGCTGGAGAGGCTGCGCGCGGAGGGCGTGATCGGCGCGATCGGCGCCGGGATGAACCAGACCGCCATGCTGACCCGCTTCGTCCGCGACACCGACGTCGACGTGGTGCTGTGCGCCGGCCGGTACACCCTCCTCGACCAGAGCGCCCTCACCGGCCTCCTGCCGGAGGCCGCGGCCCGCGGCAAGAGCGTCGTGATCGGCGGCGTCTTCAACTCCGGGCTCCTCGCCGCCCCCCGGCCCGGAGCGACCTACGACTACACCACCGCGCCGCCCGAGGTCCTGGCCCGCGCCCTGCGCCTGAAGGCCGTCGCCGAACGTCATGGCGTGCCCCTGCGCGCCCTCGCCCTGCGCTTCCCCTTCGGCCATCCGGCCGTCGCGAGCGTCCTCGTCGGCGCCCGCTCGGGACACGAGGTCCGCGACGCCGCCGAGCAGCTCGCGCGCCCCCTCCCCGCCGACGTGTGGGCCGAGCTGCGCGCCGAGGGCCTGCTGCCGGCCGACGTCCCGTTGCCGGGGGAGCGTTGACCATGCGCATCGCCCTCTTCGTCACCTGCTTCAACGACACGATGTTCCCGCGGACGGGCAGGGCCGTGGTCACCCTCCTCGAACGGCTCGGCCACACCGTCGACTTCCCGCAGGCCCAGGCGTGCTGCGGCCAGCTGCACATCAACACCGGGTACCGGTCGCGGGCCCTGCCCATGGTGCGCCGCTTCACCGAGGTGTTCGCCGGCCACGACGCCATCGTGACCCCCTCCGCGTCCTGCGCCGGAACGATCCGCCACCACCACACGAAGGTCGCCCGGGAGCACCGCGAGGCGGGCCTGGCCGCCGAGGCCGAACGGATCGGCCCGCGCGTGTACGAGCTGTCCGAGCTGCTCGTCGACGTCCTGGGCGTCACCGACGTCGGCGCGTACTTCCCGCACCGCGTCACCTACCACCCCACCTGCCACTCGCTCCGCATGGTCAAGGTCGCCGACCGTCCCCTGCAGCTCCTGAGGGCCGTCCGGGGCATCGACCTCGTCGAGCTGCCCGCGGCCGAGTCCTGCTGCGGCTTCGGCGGCGCCTTCGCCCTCAAGAACGCGGACACCTCCCACGCCCTGCTCGCCGACAAGATGCGGCACGTGCAGGAGACCGGCGCCGCGGTCCTCACGGCGGGGGACAACTCCTGCCTGCTGCACATCGGGGGCGGACTCTCCCGGCTGCGGACCGGCATCGGCACCCGCCACCTCGCCGAGATCCTCGCCTCGACGGACGGAGACCCCCGATGACCGCCGCCGACAACGTCGTATGGCTCGGCGCACCGGGCTTCCCCGACGCCGCACGCTCCGCCCTCGCCGACGGCCGACTCCGCGCGAACCTGCGCCGGGCGACGACCACGATCCGCGACAGGCGCCTCGCCGCCACCGCGGAACTCGGCCACTGGGAGCGGCTGCGCGAAGCCGGCGAGGCCGTCAAACGGACCACGCTCCGCCACCTCGACCACCATCTCCTGCGCCTCGAGGAGTCCGTGACCCGGGCGGGCGGCCAGGTGCACTGGGCGTCCGACGCCGCCGACGCCCGCCGCATCGTCACCGAGCTGGTCCGAGCCACGGGCGAGACCGAGGTCCTCAAGATCAAGTCGATGGCCACGCAGGAGATCGGCCTCAACGAGGCACTGGACGCCGCCGGCATCCGTGCGTACGAGACCGACCTCGCCGAACTCGTCGTACAGCTCGGCGACGACCGGCCCTCGCACATCCTGGTTCCGGCCCTGCACCGCGGCCGGGCCGAGATCCGTGAGATCTTCCGCCGGGAGATGGGGAAGTGGGGCAGGCCGGCCCCCGCCGGACTCACCGACGACCCGCGCGAGCTGGCCGAGGCGGCGCGGCTGCATCTGCGGGAGAAGTTCCTGCGCGCGAAGGTCGCCGTCTCCGGCGCCAACTTCGCCGCCGCCGACACGGGCACGGTGTGCGTCGTGGAGTCCGAGGGCAACGGCCGGATGTGCCTGACCCTGCCGGAGACCCTGATCACCGTCATGGGCATCGAGAAGGTGCTGCCCTCCTTCGCCGACCTCGACGTCTTCCTCCAGCTGCTGCCCCGCTCCTCGACCGGCGAGCGGATGAACCCGTACACCTCGATGTGGACCGGTGTGACACCGGGGGACGGGCCGCAGGACTTCCACCTCGTCCTGCTCGACAACGGCCGCACCGCCACCCTGAAGGACACCGTCGGACGGCAGACCCTGTCCTGCATCCGCTGCTCCGCCTGTCTCAACGTCTGTCCCGTGTACGAGCGCACCGGCGGCCACGCGTACGGCTCGGTGTACGCGGGCCCGATCGGCGCGGTGCTCACCCCGCAACTCGTCGGGGTCGAGCACGCGGACACCCTGCCGTTCGCCTCCACGCTCTGCGGCGCCTGCTACGACGCGTGCCCGGTGCGCATCGACATCCCCGAGGTCCTGGTCCATCTGCGGGCCCGGGCCGTCGAGGCGAAGGCGGCCGCCCGGCTCCTGCCGACGGCCGAGTCCCTGGCCATGGGGGCGGCGGCGATGGTCCTGCGCTCACCCACCCGGCTCGGACGGCTCGGGCGGGCCGCCGGGTTCGCGGCCCGGCTGTGGGGGCGCCGCGGCCTGATCCGGCGACTTCCGGGCCCGCTCTCCCGATGGTCCGACACCCGCGACACGCCCGTGCCGCCCGCCGAGTCCTTCCGGAGCTGGTGGCGCCGCCGCGCGAGAGAAGGAGGCGAGGGATGAGCAGTACGAGAGAGGCCGTACTGGCCCGCATCGCGCAGGCCCTGGCGGATGTCCCGGCGAGCGAGACACCCGACGGCGACGACGTTCCCCGCGACTACCGCGCCGTCTCCACGGCGCCCGACCCCGTGGCCCTCTTCGTGGAACGCGTCGCCGGCCACGGGGCGTCCGTCATCCGCACGACACGGGCGCAGGTGGCGGGCACCATCGCGGCGGCCCTGGCCGAGCGACCCCCAGGCGGCGTCGTGGTACCGCCCGGCTTCCCCGAAAGGCTCCTGCCCCAGGGCCGCTTCACCCGCCTCGGGGACGTACCGCCGCTCTCCCCGGTCGCCCTGGACGCGGCGGCCGCGGTGCTCACCACCGCGGCCGTCGGGATCGCCGTCACGGGCACGGTGATCCTGGACGCGGGCCCCGGACAGGGACGCCGGGCCCTCTCCCTCCTCCCCGACCACCACATCTGCGTGGTGCGCGAGGACCAGATCGTCGGAGACGTCCCCGAAGCGCTGTCCCGCCTCGACCCCACCGCCCCGCTCACCTTCGTCTCCGGACCGTCCGCCACCAGCGACATCGAACTCGACCGGATCGAGGGCGTCCACGGCCCCCGCACCCTCGACGTCATCGTCGTCGCCGCGCGATCCGCCGAGGAGCCGTCAGTCGCGGCCCGGCCTGCCGAGGAGCCGTCAGTCGCCGCCCGATCCACCGAGGAGCCGTCATGAGAGTCGCCCTGCACACCAGGGTCCGCCCGGACCGCGTCACCGCGTACGAGGACGCCCATCGCGCGGTCCCCGAGGAACTGACCCGGGCCCTCCGCGCGGCCGGAGCCACGTCCTGGACGATCTGGCGCAGCGGAACCGACCTCTTCCACGTCCTGGAGTGCGAGGACTACACGAGGCTCCTCGCCGCCCTGGAGCACCTCCCGGTCAACATCGCCTGGCAGGCCCGCATGGCCGAGCTGCTCGACGTCGCCCACGACTACAGCGCCGACGGCGCGGACGCCGGCCTGCCCGTCGTCTGGGAGCTGTGATGCACGGAGGCATCGTGGACGCCCACCACCATGTGTGGGACCTCGGCGCGCGGGACCAACCCTGGCTCGCGGACGACGGCATGACGCCGCTGCGACGGAACTTCACCCTCGCCGAGCTCGCGCCGGAGGCGGGCGCGACGGGTGTGACATCGACGGTTCTCGTCCAGACGGTCACGACGGCGGAGGAGACACCGGAACTCCTCGCCCTGGCCGGCGCCCACGACCTCGTCGGGGGTGTGGTCGGCTGGACCGACCTCACGGCCCCCGACGTGGCCGAGGAACTCGCCCGCCTCCGTGAACTGCCGGGCGGGAACAAGCTGGTGGGCATCCGTCACCAGATCCAGAGCGAGCCCGACCCGTTGTGGATCCTGCGGCGGGACGTCCTGCGCGGCCTGGAAGCCGTGGCCTCGGCGGGCCTCGCCTACGACCTGGTGATCCGGCCCCACCAGCTGCCCGCGGCGACCTCGGCGGCCTTCCTTCTGCCGCACCTCACCTTCGTCCTCGACCACCTGGGCAAGCCTCCCGTCGCCACCGGCGAACGGGACAGCTGGGCCCAGTACCTCCACGCCCTCGCCACCCTGCCCCACACGACGGCCAAGCTCTCGGGCCTGGTCACCGAGGCGCGCTGGGACTCCTGGACCCTCGACGACCTGCGCCCGTACACCGAAACGGCCCTGGAGGTCTTCGGCCCGGACCGCCTGATGTTCGGCTCGGACTGGCCGGTCTGCCTCCTGGCGAGCTCGTACGGCGAGGTGGTGACGACGGCACACGAGCTGACGGCGGACCTCACCGAGCCGGAGCGGACGGCGGTCCTCTCCGGCACGGCGAAGCGCGTGTACGGCCTGGGGTGAGCGGCCCGGCGGGGGCACGTCACATCACGATCAGCGCCAGACGCGTGTCACTGAGACCGGTCCTGAGGTGGAGCAGCACCGTACTGGTGGCCTGGGACGCGTCGATGTTCAGGTACAGCGTCGTGTGGAAGGTCGCACCCGGCGCGAGGGCGGGGACGTTCCAGTACTGCCAGCCGGTGCCGTAGGTGCCGACCCCCGGCGACTGCCCTCCGATGGACTGCATCTGCGTGGCGGCCGTGGTGGAGCCCGAGGTGTTGGTGATCGTGACGGGGATCGGGACCTGGGCGCCGCGGGAGACGGTGCAGTTGCCGCTCGGAGGAGTGGCGGTGGCCCGGAGGGGGCCGCTGCTGCCGGTTCCCGTGATGACGCCCATCTCGTACGAGTGCTGCGACACCCAGGGGCAGGCGTCGGCGTTCTCGGCGCCGGCCTCCCAGACCACGACACCGTCGGCCTTCGCCTTGACCTGCTGGATCACATGGGCCCAGCTGTTGCCCGGCTGGTACGTCTCCGAGGGGAACGAGACCGGGTTGACGTAGGGGTAGATGGGGTGATCCGGCGCCATCGCGCGGTCCCGCGCGATCGACGCGTCGAACCGGCTCGTCCAGGCCGCCAACGACTGGCCGTCGTCGAAGTAGGCCCGGGGGGCGAAGCAGTCGAGCAGGTCGTCGTCGTGCAGCTGCTTGATCAGCTCCTGGTTGCGCGTCTGCCAGTCGTAGCCGTAGTGGCAGATCGGCGCCTGCGGAGCCGCGTTGCGGGTCCACGTCAGCAACTGCCGCCACAGGTTGTAGGCGTGGGTCGCCGCCTGCCCCGTGGGAACCTGCGTCAGCTCGATGTCCTCGAAGTCGAGCACGACCGGCGCGGTCGCCTCACCCCCGAACTGCCCCGCGCCCATGTACTCCTTGACCTTGGCCTCGTACGTGGCCTGCGAAGGCAGCGCCCCGCCGTTGGAGGTACAGCCGGCCGCGTCGCAGCGGTAGGCGAAGACGTCGTAGACGACAGTGGCCTTCGTGGCGCCGTACTGGGGCTGCCCGGTCGGATGAGCGCCCCGCTCGTTGGTGTACACGGTGAACCCCGCGGCCGCGCTCTGCGCCGCCGCGAGCGGAACCGTGCCGGGAAGAACAGCAAGCACGAGCGCGCCGACCGCGCCCGCACATGTGGTCAGGACCTTGCGACGTTGCAATGTGTCCTCCTGAGGGGAATCCGGGGTATCAACTCCCCGGCCTCGTACGGTCATAGGAACAATACGATCGTTGCGATCGAAGTCAACCGTTCAGTAGAGAACTTTCGATCGTAGTGATCGATTGTGGGTCGGCTCCCTGCGTGGTGCGCCTCAGCGCGCAGGGCGGCCGTGTCCGGCAAGCCCTCTCACCCACACGAGTGGGCTCCCCTCGCCCAGCGGGCCCAGTGTCGCGAGCCGTTCCGTTCCTGCGCCGACGGTGGCCGGAAGCTGAGGGCCGTCACTGGCGGTGACCGGCCGCGGGGCGGCCGGAGGCGGAGAGGTTCAGATGTCCACAACCATGGCCGATGTCGGAACGGTGCGGAGAGGAAGCCGGCACGGTGGCGGTGCCCGCGCCGCACTCGTCACGGGCCTCGCCCTGTCACTCGCCCTGAGCCTGCCGGGCGTCGCGACGGCAGTCCCGGGCGACCTGGATCCGGGCTTCAGCGGGGACGGAAAGGTCACCGTCGACGTAGCGAACGCCGAGTTCAACTCGGATGTGCTCGTGCAGGCGGACGGCAAGATCGTCACGCTCGGCAGCGGCTCCGATTTCGAGCAGCCCTACGACTTCATCCTCGTGCGGCACAACGCCGACGGCAGCCGGGACACGACGTTCGGCGGCGGCGACGGCGTCGTCTTCACCGACTTCGACGCCGGCAGCCACGACGAGGCCCGGGCGCTGATGCAGGACAGCACCGGCGGGCTCCTCGTCGTGGGCAGCAGCGGGCCGGCGGACACCTTCGTGCCGCAGGTGGCGATGGCGCGCTACACCATGGACGGCTCCCTGGACACCACGTTCTCCGGCGACGGCAAGCTCGTCACCGGACTCGGGTCGACCGCGTCGAGCGTCGCCAACACGGTGATCAACGGAACCGACGGCCGCATCATCATCGGCGGCGCGCTGGGCGGCAACGCGATGGTCGCGGCCTTCAGCTCCACCGGTACCCCCGAGGCCCCCTGGGGCGACGACGGCTCGGGGAAGACCGTCTTCACGTACGTCGGCGGCGGCTCGGCGATCTACGACCTGACGCCGGCGGGCGGCGAAGCGTATCTCGCGGCCGGCTCGAGCCCGGCCGGCTTCGGACTCATGCGCTTCTTCCAGGAGTTCGGGGGGACGGACGCGTCCTTCGGTGACAACGGCAAGGTGGCCACCGCGTTCGGGAACGAGATCCGGAGCGTGGAACAAGTACCCGGAGGGTTCGTGGCCGCCGGGTCCAGCGGCAGCGGGACGGCATCCCGGTTCGCCGTGGCCCGCTACGACGAGGACGGGTACCTGAGCCCGGCGTTCGGCGGCGGCACCGGCACCGTGACCACCGCCTTCGGTGCGAGCTCCGCGGTGGGACACGACATGGCCCTGCAGGAGGACGGCAAGATCGTGGTGGTGGGCGGCGCAAACCTTGATCTCGCGGTCGCCCGCTACACCACGGACGGATCCCTGGACACCACCTTCCACGGTGACGGCCTGGTGACCACCGACATCTCGACGTTCTTCGACGAGGCCTACGCCGTGGCGCTGCAGTCCGACGGGAAGATCGTCGTGTCCGGCCAGGACGGTGACAACCAGGCCGTGGTCCGCTATCGGATCGACGACACCCCGCCTCCGCCCACCGTGGACATCTCCGTCACCAAGACAGGGCCCGCCACCGTCAGTCTCGGTGACACGGTGACGTACACGATCCGGGTGACCAACCACAGCACGACGACGACCGCCGGGGTATCGGTCTCCGACACCCTCACCGGCGGGTCGGGCACTCTGCTGTCGGCCACCCCCAGTCAGGGCGGTCCCTGCACCGTCAACCCGACCACCATGAACTGCAGCCTCGGGAACATCGCCCCCGGCGCCTCGGCCACCGTCGCCGTGGTCGCCGAGCCGCGCGCGACCGGCACCCTGACGGACTGGGTGGTCGCCGGGTCGGTCCAGGAGGACCCCAACCAGGCCAACAACCACGCCAACGCCTCGACCACCGTCAACAACGCTCGTGGCTGCACCATCGTCGGCACCAGCGCCACCGAGACGATCAACGGCACCGCCGCGGGCGACGTGATCTGCGCGCTCAGTGGCAACGACACCGTCTACGGCCACGGCGGCAACGACACGATCTACGGCGGAGCCGGCAACGACTACATCAGCGGCGGCACCGGCACGGACCGGCTGTTCGGCCAGTCCGGCAACGACTGGCTCGCCGGCGAAGGCGGCAACGACAACCTCAACTCCCAGGACGGCGTGGGCGCCAACGACGCCGTCGACGGCGGCTCCGGCCTCGACACCTGCACCACCGACGCGAACGACTACCGCTACAACTGCCCGTAGGCCCATAGGCCCATAGTCGACGAACAGGCCCACGCCCCGAGCGCGGGTCAGTCGTCCCAGCCGGTCCAGTCGTCCCCACCCCAGTCGTCCCGGTCGTCGTGACTGGTCTCGGCGTACAGGGCAGCGCGCGTCAGAGGACCGTAGACGCCTCGCGCCTCGGGGATGTTACGGGCTGTTTGGAAGCGGCTCAGAGCCGTTGCCACCGACTCGCTGAAGATGCCGTCGACCGAGCCCAGGTACAGATGAAGGTGGCGGAGGCGACGCTGCAGGTCGTCGACCTCGGGTCCGGAGCTGCCCAGTTGGATGACGTCGGTGTCCGGAGTACGTCCGGCCGGTGCGGAGCTGCGCGTCGGGCTCGGCGTGGGCCTATGGGTGAGGGAAGCCGGCGGCGGGGTGCGGGAAGTGGACGATGTCCTCGCCGGAGTGCGCGGGCTGTCCGTCGCCGGCGAGGACGTCGGAGCGACGGTCGTCGTAGGCGGTCGAGGGGACACGAGCGTGATGGTCGGCGGCTCGGCGGCCGGGGTCGTGCTGGGGGGCGGGAGGTCGGGCATCGTGAGGGACAGACTGTCCGGGCGCGCCTGGCCCAGCCCCGAAGTCAGGCCCACGGTCAAACCGATCCCCGCCGCCAGCGCGCCCGACAGGAGCAGCGGGAGCGACAGGCCGGCCCTGTCGTCACGTTCGGCCGCCGACGCGGTCCTCCGCGGCCGGGACGCCTTCCTTACGTGCCGGGGCTTCCCGGCGCCATGACGTGCGCGCGGCGGCCCGGAGTCGGCAGCCCCGCGCGGTGGCGTCAGCTCCCCGTCGAAGAGCTCGACGTCCTGCGTGCGGGCCCCCTGACCGGGACCGCCGGGCCATGCGACCTTCCCGAAGACGAGGTCGTCCTGCGGGGGATGTGACTCCGGCTCAGGGGCGCTGGAGGTGACTGCTGTGGTCAGGGCAGTCCTGTTGCGCATGCGGATGCTCCAGGTACGGAGAAGTGGTGGGTGATGTGGCAGATCCGCGGATGTTCGGGCGGAAGATGGGGAGACTTTGACTGACACTCAAGGTAGGCGTCAACTGTGGCCGCAGCGTAGAAATCGCGAGAAACGGGACAGTCGCGACGTTGATTCTTAAACAACCCTTAATAAGTGACGCACGTCACCTCTTGAGGGGGTGCGGGGCGTCGAATCCTCAAGAGAACTTTTGAGAAGGAGAGTTGAACTTCCCCCTCGACAGGGGGAAAGAGTGGCCCTCCGGGTGCCGACCCGAGGGTGTCCGTGTCCGAGGCGTGTGCTGAGATGAGGCCCTTCAGTCAGGGAGGGCGGATGGCGGACGAAGCGCACGAGGCGTGCGGCCCGGGGCGAGTTCTGTCTCCCGGCGACCCTGTCTTCGTGTCCGGGCGCGTGTATCGCGGGCAGCCGGTCGTGCGTGTCCACCTCGATGAGGACGGCGACCGGCAGGCGTTCTCGGCTGTGGAGCCACGCTGGTTCGGGCGCCCGCGCCTGATGCACGCGGCGCACTTGCTGGAGCGTGATCCGTCGTTGGCGAGTCTGCCTGCCCTACCGCTCGGTCACCTCGCGTACAGGGACGACGCTTCCGGCACCGTCTGGCGGACAGCGCAGGGGTGACGGTCGGGTCCCCAGGTCGACTGCTGGAGCGTCAGACGGGAAACGCGGCGAGAGCGCCGTGTTCGGTCGGCTCGAAGCGGAAGGCGTCGTCGACCAGGTGTCGGGCCCTGATGAGTTCCACCAGGGCGAAGTACGCCGCGACGATGCCGTCGACCGCTGTCCGCATGCCGCGGGCGGCCTCGTCGCGCCCCTCGAGGGAGGTGGGAAGGACCAGCACCTCCGGGCGGTCCGGGTCCTCCCACACGAGGGCGTCGGAGTGGGTCGCGAACCGCTGGACCTCGGCGTCCAGCCGTTCGTGCGCCCGCTCCAGCTCCTCGTCACCGAAGAGGGCGCCGGACGGGTCGACCGTTCCGTCCGCGTAGGCCACGGGCAGGCCGTGTGCGTGCCGCTGCAGATATCCCCAGAGGGGCGTGGCGACGTGTTCGGGGACGCGCTCGAAATTGTCGAGGTCCCGCAGGGCGGAGAACCATTCGCTGTCCCAGCGCCACTCCCTGAGGAGCATGAGGGAGCCTCCCAGGTCACGCTCCCGGGGTGTGCGCGGGGGAGTTCCCGAACGCCTTCTGGGAGGAACTCCGTGGCGCACTTCCACGGCTTTCCAGTACAGCATGTACCAGAATTCCACGGAATTCTTGACGTATCCCTCGTCGCGGGATCGCGCTGCCGACTCCAGGTATGCGACCAGCAGTCGGAACTGCCAGTCCTTGACCGGCAGGGCAGTGCCGTCCAGCCAGGAACGGACCTCCGCCTCGGACCAGTCCGCGCCACCGACCCGAGGCCTGCGACCAAAGGCCAGCAGGCCCTCGACCGACACGCCGGACCTGGTCCACAGTTCCCGCAGGCGGTGCGAGAAATCCCCTTCGGGGAAACCGCCCTCCCGGACATCCGTTTCCTTCATCAACCCTTACGCCCTCACGTCACATGGTGGTGGACAAAAGACCGGCCGTGCGGTCCTCGCAGGACGACCGCACGGCCGGGGAGTCAGGCTGTTCAGCCTATCATCGGGACGCCTGCTGAACGAAGTCGGATATCTGCCCGGGTGTCATGTCCGGCAGTTCGATTTTCAAGAACTCGTCGAGCGACTTCGGATCAGGAAGGTGTGCCGGGATATCGATTCCGATTCCACTGAGAATCTCCCGTGCCCGGTCCACGGGAATGGACAGCGAGGCGGCGTTCGCCACATCGCCGGGCAGCGCGTTGATGACCACCTCACGGTCCTGCGGCAGGGAGCCCCAGTAGCGTTCGGTCTCGATTCCGGCCCGCTGGAGGTTCGACGAGGGAATCACGTGGACGACCGCGTCGGCGCCCCGACTGGCGGAGTGCACCGCGTACGCGGTGGCGACTCCGGGGTGCCAGGTCGAGGGGGTGGCACCGCTCTGCTTCGTGCCGGGCGATCCGCCGAAGTTCTTGGTGGTGCCGCGGAACAGGGTCTCCCCGCCGTCCCCGCCACCGCCACCGGCGCCGTCGTCGCCACCGTCCTTCTTGCCGCCGGCGCCGTCGCCCTTGGTGCCCGCGCCGTCGCCGGCGTCGTCCTTCGGCTTGGCCGGCGGGTCGGGCTTGGGAGCCTCCTTCGGCTTGGGAGCGGCCGGCGGGGTGACGTTGTCGGCAGCGCCTGCGGCACCCTTCGCGTCGGCGGCCTTGTCGGTGGTCTTGGTGACCGCCTGGATCGCGTCGACGCCCTCGTCGACGTACTTCGCGCCCTTGGCCGCGCTCGCGCCGTATCCGACGATCGGGATCGCGGAGGAGAAGGACAGACCCGCGTCGACGTAGTTGCCCTCTGCCGTGTACCAGAGGCCGTTGGCGACATCGGCCGCCTCGCCCACGACCGGAACCAGGCCGACGACGTCGAGCGCCGCGTGACCCCAGTCCGACCAGCCCCACCACAGGCCCGTGGGGTCGGGGAACATGACCGGGTTGTTGCGCCCGTACGCGTACGGGTTCAGGTGCTGCGGATCGGACAGGTCCAGGACCGGGTCGACCGAGAGGAACCGGCCCAGGGCCGGGTCGTACTGACGGGCGCCCATATGGACCAGGCCGGAGCCCGGGTCGTTGACCGCCCCGACGAAGCCGTGCTGTCCGGGCCACGCCGACGGGTTGGTGCCGCGGACCTCGCCGAAGGGCAGGGTGCGGCGCTGGACGACGGTCTGGCCGGCGGCCACCGCGTCGATGGTGAGCTCGGCCGTGCCGTTGAGGCCGCCGGCCAGCCAGTGCACCTGCGTGGGGGAGGTGCGGACGGCGACGGTCTTGCCGCCGTGGCTGTAGTAACGGACGGCGCTGAGTGTGTCGTCCGTGGCGGCGCCGGTGCTCTTGGTGTCGACGGTGAGCTCGGTGGTGCCGAGGTACAGCGTCGCCTTGCCGTACTCCTTGCGGATCAGACGGTTGCCGTCGGAGCCGTAGACGTTGGTCGTGTGCTTGGCGAAGCTCCACCGCTGCGTCGCGGAGGCCGAGCAGGTGACCGCGGTGGCCGCCGTGCCACCGGTGGCCGTGGTCAGCGTCAGGCACAGGCCGGTGGCGGTGTGCTTGACGGAGCCGTTGTCCTGGATCTTCCACTTCTGCGTGGCGTCCCCGGCGGAACAGGGACGGGCGAGGACAGCGCTGCCACTCGTGGTGCCGTTCGGGACGGCACACACGCCGAGGGCGGTGAGCAGCTCGTCCTTGGTCAGCTCCCAGGCCTGGGCGGTGCTCCCGGAGGCGCAGGCCAGGCCCTGGATCGCGGTGCCGGAGGCGGTGGCCCCGCCCTTGAGGTCCAGGCAGAGGCCTCCGTTGCCGGTGACCGCGCCCTTCTCCCCGGCCTTGGACGTGCCGGCGAGGCGGCCGACGGCGTCCCAGCGCAGCAACTGGTCCACGGCCGGGGTCAGCGCGGTGGCCGCCTTCGTGCGGCGGACGGTCTTTCCGGCCGCGTCGTAGGCGTGGCTCTGGGCCGTGTCCGTACGGGCGGTGACCGCTCCCGCGCTGTTCACCGTCTCGGTGGTGACCGTGGCGGTGGGCAGCGCGTGCGGGCGGTCGGAGCCGGGCGCGGGCGGCTGGGCGGTGGTGGTGACCCGCAGTGCGGAGGCGCCGCCGGCCGCCGGATTGACGGGGTTGCGGACCTCCTTGGTGCGGTTGCCCGCGGTGTCGTACTCGTACGAGTGCCAGTACGGCGCCGGGCCGCCGACGGCGCTGTTCGCCGCCGGGGGCGCCGCACAGCCGGTGGCGGTCTGGCTCCACGCCGTCTTGAGCCGGCGCAGGTAGTCGTACTGGAAGCACTGGACGTCGGCGGTCCTGCCCGAGGGCGCGTCCGCGATGGTCGTGATGTTGCCGGCCGCGTCGTAGACGTAGGTCGCGTCGACGTCGGGGGTGGCGATGGACTCGCGGTCGATCCGGCTGCCGGTGAGGCGGCGGGTGCCGTCCTCGTGGAAGTTGGTCAGCCACGTCTGCTTGGCGGCGCTGGAGACGCCGAGGGTGAGCTGTTCGGTCTCACCGAAGTTCGAGTAGCGGGTCTCCCGGACGTAGTCGGTGGTGCCGTAGGTGAAGACCGGCAGGCCGGTGAGGTCGTAGCCGGTGGTGATCTTCTCGGACGGGAGCGGGCCCGCTGCCGGCAGGGTCACGCCGGCCACCGAGCCGTCGGCCTTGTAGGTCGCGGTGGTGGTGTACGTGCCGGCGAGCTTGCCCTCGGCCGCCGGGACGATCAGCTCGGTGGAGGTGGGGCGTCCGTTGATGTCGTAGCTGTTGACGACGGACTTGTACTCGCTGCCTCCGCTGAAGGTGGAGGAGGAGGTGACGCGGCCGATGCCGTGGGGGAGGGTGTCGTAGACCCAGGAGTTGAGGGTCTCGCCACCCTTGGTGATCTTGGTGGTGCGGCCGATGTTGTCGTAGTGGTAGCTGACGGGGACGCCGAGGGGGTCCGTCGCGGTGGCGAGGCGGTCCAGTTCGTCGTAGGCCAGCGTGGTGACGCCCTTGTCCGGGTCGTCAGCGGTGCGCTGACGGCCGAGCGCGTCGTAGGTCCACTTCCACTCGTTCTTGGCCGTGGCGTCCTTGACGGAGGCGAGGCGGCCGGCCTTGTCGTAGGCGTAGGTGGTGGTGCGCCCGGTGCCGGAGACGGAGGGGGACTCGTACTCGGTGAGCGAGACCCGGCGCCCCTGGGCGTCGGTGCAGACGCGGGTCGGGGTGCCTCCGGTGGGCGGGTCGCTGTCCGTGCAGTCGCCGTGGAAGACGGTGCGCGTGCGCCACTTCTCGGCGCCGCCGACCTTGAAGACGGTGGCCGTGGCACGGCCCGCGCCGTCGTAGACGGTCTCCGTGGCCGGCGGGTTCCCGCCGACCGCGTGCTGGGGCTCGACGACCGTGGTGCCGGGGGAGTCGAGGTTGTAGAACGGGCCGTGCTGGACGACGGCCAGGCCCCGCGAGTCGTACTCGACGAGGTTGAGCACCCGCCCGGTGTTGGGGGTGGGGCTCTGGGTCTGGCGCTCGCGCAGCAGCCCGTCGTACAGCTTGTGCGCGACCGCGACGTTCCCGTTGGGCTTCAGCGTCCTCGTGGTGACGACGCTCGCCGCGTCCGCGTTGATGTCGTACGCGTACTCGGTGTTGGGGACGTCGGTGGCCTTGGCCCGGCCCGGCAGCCACACCTTGGTCAGCCGGCCGAGCGCGTCGTAGGCCAGGTCGGTGCGCTGGTTGTTGGCGTCGACCGTGGCGGTGACGAGCCCGAAGGACGGGTCGACGACCGAGGTGGTGCTCTGCCCGGTGCCGCCGGTGGCGGCGGGCGGGGTGGTGACCTTCATCCCCGTGACCGGACCACCGGTGGCGGGGGTGTAGGAGGTGGAGGTCCGGTTGTTCTTGGCGTCGTGGGTCGCGGTGACGCGGCCGTGGACGTCGTAGTCGGTGGTGCCGGTGGTCTGCAGGACCGGGGTGGAGCCGTTGTAGCCGGTGACCCGCTGGCTGGAGGAGGCGTCCCCCTTGACCGGGGCCGCGCCGTAGGCGAGGTCGTCGTACAGGGTACGGACGTCGGAGATCGCGTCACCGGGGTAGCTCGGGGTGGTGGCGCAGCCGACCGCGACCGTGTGGACGCGCTTGACCAGCGTCAGCAGGGTCTTGTCGGTGTTGCGGGCGTACTCGTAGCGGGTGCAGGAGTCGTCCGCGGTGTTGCCGTTGGCCTTGTCCTCGCCGACGTCTCCGAGGTCGGAGGAGGACGAGATCATGCCGTACGTGTCGTAGGAGTGATCGATCGCGGTACGGCGGATGCCGCCCGTGACAGCGGTGCGCGTGTCGATCCGGTCGGTACCGACGAGGGTGGCCTCGTCCTTGCCCTCGGTCGCGGTCGGCGCCGAGATCCAGGGCGTGTTGACCGAGCCCTTGATCTCCTTGGCCGCGCGGTCGGCCACGGTGGCGGCGGGCACGGAGGAGTAGGTGCGGGACTCCAGGAGGTAGCCCTGGAGGCGCTCCTTGTCCTCGACGCGGGTGCCGTCGGAGGCGGTGACCCAGATGTCCTCGCTGCCGCCGTCGCCGTTCGTCCGGTCGCCGTCCATGCCCCGGAGGTAGGTTCCCTCGGTGCTGAGCTGCGCGGTGCCGGCGTCGCCGGTGACGGTGCGGACCGTCTGGAATCCCCGGAACTGGCTCCAGGTCTTGTTCTTGCTCTTGGCCAGCTCGCTGTCGTCGTAACGCCAGGCGGCGCCGCCGTAGTACTCGTACGACGTGGTCTTGTTGAGGCCCGCGACCGTGCGGTCGTCCTCGACGACCGTGTCGATGACGTACTTGTGGAACCAGTCCTCGTTCTCGCCGATCGCGCCCTCCTTCGACCAGAAGGAGGGGAAGCACCGCTTGGTGTTGGAGTGCGGGGTCGGCAGGTCGCCGACGGTGCACTCGACCGGCTTGTAGGTGACCGCCACCTCGCCGCCGCTCTCGGAGCGGATGGCGCGGATCCGCCACTTGTACATCGGGTCGCGGTCCTGGGCCTCGGCGTGCACCCGGTTGGTGTTCTTGACGCCGTAGAAGACGGTCTTCAGGCCCTCGCTGGTCTGGCCGCCCGACTGACCGGTGTGCGTGACGCTCTTCAGCCACAGCGACCGCGGCTGGGTGTCGGCGGTGGCCGGGTAGGACTGGTCGAGCGTCCATGTGTCGACCGGGCTGTAGCTGCCGGACTTCAGGACCTGGGTGGTGACGGAGGTCAGCCGCTTGCGGGAGAAGAAGGCCGGGGACCACTGCTCCTTGCAGGAGTCGGTGTCCGTGCAGATCTGGTCGAACGGGACGTCGGGCCAGCGGGTGGCGGTGTCCTGCTTCAGGTCGCCGGGCTCACAGTCGGCGGCGGCGCCGTCGCAGCGCTCGGCGACGCCGAAGACCACCCGCGCCGGGGCGTCGGTGGTGAGGTCGCTGCCCTCGCGCTCGCCGTACTCGATGCGCTTGAGGTGGCCGCCCCGGTCGTACGCGACCGAGACGTCGTCGCGCATGGCGCCGTAGCGGTTGGTCTCCTTGTCCCAGTACAGCGTCATGGAGTTGCCGTGGACGTCGACGACGTAGTCGAGGTTCCAGCGCCAGGTCTGGTTGCAGCGCGAGTCCTTGAAGGTGGACCCGTGGCAGGGCTCGCCGGAGTCGTCGCCGTACACCGGTACCTGCCAGGCGGACTCCTGGGACTCGGCGTCGGCGGCGGATCGCTTGGCGCGGCCGAAGTAGTAGCGGGTGCCGTCGGTCGTGGTGACGACCCAGAACTCCTTGCTCTCACCGGTGTTGAAGCCGCCCGACCAACGCTCCACGCGGGTGCCGTCGTCGGTCTTCAGACGCCATGTGCCTTCGAGCTTCATGTCCGGGTTGCCGTCGAGCGTGCGGCTCGCGTCGGCGCCCGACTTCTTCACCAGCTCGCCGTTGCGACCGCCGAAGGACATGGTGGCGTTGTCCGAGTGCCAGCAGAGGTCGTACTTCTCCTCGCCCTCGGTGTCGTGCCCGTCGTCCTTGCAGGACCGGTACGAACGCTCGATGTAGCCCTGGGACAGCTCGAAGCCCTCGCCCACCCAGCTGGTCTGGGAGTTGGTGGCGGAGGTGCGGCCGTCGACGCTGCCGGAGCTGTAGGCGAGGGACAACTGCGGGGACGGGCCCGCGATCGACGGCGGCACCCGCATCGGGTACTGCCACGTGAAGGCGCCCGAGTTGCCCGACACGGACCAGGTTCCCGAGGGGGTCAGCGAGGTCGCCGCATAGCTGCCGGAGCTGCCCGAGGCGCCGGCGGACACCGACAGGACGGAGACCCCGCCGGCCGGTGCGGCTGCGGCGGAGCGGGCGGTCGGAGCCCCGGCGGCCCCGCCCTTGAGGAAGCCGCCTTCGGCGAGCGCGGCCTTGGCGGGTACGGCCTCGGGAAGGGCGACCTCGGCGGTGAGCGTGCCGTTCTTCCGGTCGTTGGACGTCCTCAGGACCGTGCCGTCGGCGCACGAGCCCGGCGTGGGCGAGGTGACCAGGCAGGGCGTGTGCTGGACGACGCGCAGACGCGAGGCCCAGTCGCCGCCGTAGGCCGCCGCGAACGCCTTGTAGTCGATCTCGACGGTGACCCGGCCGGCCGCGGTCTCGCCGTCGGCGCGACCGACGGTCAGCAGCAGGCCGTCGACGCCCGCCTTCTTCGTCCTGGCCCGGTCCACGACCTCGACGGCGACGCGGTCGGGTACCTGGGCGTCCAGTGCCCGGACACCGGCCGCGCGCGCGTCGGCGCCGGCCGCGGCGAGCTTGCCCCGCACGGCCGCCGGGGTGACGATCCGGACCGGGAGGCTGCCCGCCGGTTCCTCGACGGCGGCCTCGGCCGCGGTGAGCTTGCCCGCCAGGGCCTGCGCACGCAGGCCGTCGACCGGGAGTTCGGCCACACCCCTCCCGGCGGCCGGCCACACCGGCTTCGCGTACGGGACGGCCGACGCCACAGCGGCGGCGTCCTTCGCCCCGCCCTTCTCCCAGGCGAGCGCGGTGACGTCGACCGACTTCATGGCAGCCGTCTTCGGACGGCGCTGCTCCCGCGCGCTCTCGTCCACGGCGTCGGCGGCAAGCCCCGCAGGGGCCTGGAGGAGGGTCAGGGCGAGCGCCCCCACCACCCCCCAGGCCGTCGATCTGCCGCTCCTTCTCAGGAAGGCGCTGCGGGCTCGCAAGCCCCTTGCTCCGTTGCGCATCTGTGTGCGTCTCCTCAACGGCCACCGCGGTCCACGGGGCCGGTTCAGGGCACGACGGCATGGCGTCGTGCCTCCCCCGACGGGCCGCCCCGGATGAGGGCGGCCCGTCCTTGTCCACCGCGCCGCGCGACCGTGCGCGGCGCGGTGTGGTCGTTACTGCGGATCAGCTCAGCTCTGCGACGCGAGGCGGCTGATGTCACTGCGCTCGAGGACGGTGGGGTAGACCCGCACGTCGTCGATGTCGCCCTTGAAGGGGTCGGTGAAGGCCCCCGCCCACTTCGCCCGGCCCACCTGGAGCCCCCCGGTGGCGTTCCAGGTCTTGGTCGGGTCCCACGTGGTGCCTCCGTCGGCGGACGGGATGACGTGGTCGACGCCGGCCTGTTCGCCGTTGACGTAGAGGGTGATCGTGTTCCTGGTCGGGTCGAAGACACCGGCCAGGTGCGTCCACTTCCCCACGTGCGGCGTGCTCTGGGCCAGACCGGCGTACGCGCGCGCGGCTTCGGTGCCGGAGTCGAGCCGGTGCCGGGCGAGGGTCCAGCCGTACGTGGTGGACCAGTAGAGCGAGAAGCCGTTGCCGACCGAGCCGGACTGGCTGACCACGGCCCGGTTCGCGGTGGCGTCCGTGACCTTCGCCCAGGCCGAGACGGTGAAGCTCTTGCTGGTGTCGACCCGGCTGGGACCGGTGGCGTGGCCGGTGGCGGCTCCCTCGAACCGGACGGCCTTGTCCGTGGCGGCCGCGGGATCCGCGCCCGCCACCCAGGAGCCGCCGCTGACCGTCAGCGGGGCCTTGTCGTCCGTACCGACGCCGGAGGAGTCGGCGGCGACCGTGCCGGCCGTCTCGTCGAAGCGGTACGAGCCGACCGTGCAGGACTCGGCCGAGGGGTCGGCACAGCTCCGGCCGGCCTGGAAGGTCACCTTCTCGACCGTGCTGGCGTTCCCCGCGCGGTCGACGCTCTGGAAGTACAGCGTGTGCAGCCCGAACTTGGGGATGGCCACGGACGCGGCTCCGTCGGCCCCGAGGGCCGCGGGATCGACCTTGGCGGCCGGGGTGGAGTCGTTCAGTCCCCACAGGTAGTACTGGACGTCGTTGCCGTACACGGAGTCCTTGTTGCCGTTCGCCTTGAGGGTGAAGGGCATGGACTGGCCGGCCTTGATGTCCTCGGTCGGCGGCAGGGCGACGGCGGGCTTGTCGGGGTCCTCGGTGTCGACACCGAACTCGCACCAGTCCGACCACGGGCCCGCGTCGATGCCGTCGCTGGCCTGGGCGTGCCAGTGGTAGGTGTGGCCGTGCTTGAGCTGGCCGCCGGGAATGCCCTTCTCGAAGGCCCCGTCCGGCTCGTAGCCGGTCACCAGGTCGCCGTACACCTTGACGTCGTCCGCGTTCGGCACCATGTCCCAGGCCTGGAAGGTGACCTTGATGTTGTGCGGGTCGGCGTCGGCGGCCGTGACGGTGAGCACCGGGGTCGTGTCGTTCTGGTTGACCCAGGGGCGGCCGGAACCCGTGACGCACGCGGTGGTCGGGCTGGTCGTCTTCTCGCCGGAGGGCTTGCCGGGGAGGGTGTTGTAGTAGATCCGGAGGGTGCCGCTGTCGCCCTTGAACCGCTTCCAGCCGCCCGCCGCGTCCTCGTCGGCGGCCCGCAGGGAGAAGGCGATCGAGCCGCCCGCGGCCGCCTTCGAGCGGACGCTGGCGGTGAGGTTCTCGTTCGTCTCCTCCGGGTTGTCGTTGAAGTTGACGGTGCCGTTCTCGCAGCCGAACTGCTCGTTGCCGTAGGCGACGTGGCGGTCGCCCATGAGGTCGCCGTCGGCGGGCTTGTTGCCCCAGTTGGTGGCGGTGGAGAGCTTCGTCTCGTCGACGCGGTGGAGGTTCACCCAGCTCGGGCTGCAGGAGTAGGAGAAGGTCTCGTAGACGCTGAAGGTGGCGTCGTAGATCTTCCGGTTCTCCCAGCCATCGAGGTTGAACTCGAAGTACATCCGGCCGACGTAGGCGGAGCCGCAGCCGCCGCTGGTGCAGCGGCCGACTCCCTTGTCGTCGTCGAAGTTGGCGTACTCGGTGCTCGGCGAGTCGCTGTTCGCCCAGGTGTAGAAGGACCGCTTGCCGGGGGCGGTGGGCTTCTCCACGGCCAGCGGCGGATCGATGTACAGCGGGAGGTCGGCCGCGTCGGCGGAGGCGAGCAGCTCGGGGTCCGGCCTCAGGGTGACGGACCGGGTGTCGACCTCCATGGCGACCTCGGCCTGGTCGTCGCCGGGCATCGGGGCCGCGGCGGGGTCCTCCAGGAGGGCGTCCTTCACGACGCCCGCCGGGGCGGCCAACGCGGCTGTCTCGCTGCCGGAGTCCCACATCAGCGGGGTGCCTCCGGAGAAGACGACCTCGCCCGTGGTGCCGTCGCTGACGAGCAGCCCGCCCTCGGCGTTCTCGCCGATCTTCAGGCCGTCGTTGTCCTGCTCCAGGCGGATGCCGGCCAGGGCGGGGTCGGCCGCGGCCGCCTCGGTGCGCACGACGAGGACCTGCTGGAAGCCCTCGGCGGTGGCCTTCATCTGGAGGTCGACGCCGGGGAAGACCGCCCTGTACTCGGCCACGTCGCCGACGAGGACGGGCTCCGGCAGGTCCTTCGGCCACTTCAGGGCTGCGCTGCGGCCGGCGTCCGCGACCTCCACCAGCGGGTCGCCCCCGCCGCCGGAGAACTCCACGTCGATCAGGGCCGCTCTGGGCCCCACCGAGCCGTCCGGCTTGACCTCCAGCGTGGTGTCGAGGTCCTGCCAGCTCCCGTCGCCCCGCGGGACCCAGCGGGGCGCGGCGGAGAACTCGGCGGTGAAGCCGCCCTCCGGTTCCGCGAAGACCCGCTCGGCGACGCCGCGCTGCGAGATGTCCTCGACCGGGCGACCGGTCTCCTTCGCCGCCTGAACGGCCTCCTGGGTCACGGAGTTGACGTCGGGAAGCGCAGGCTCCCGTTCCTCGGCGTACACCACGGGTGCCGCCATCCCCATCACAAGCGCGGAGCCGAGCAGTACGCCCAGCCACCGGCCCCCCTTGAATTGCGCAGTCACGCGCTGTCCTTCCCCCCGGCAGCTCTTCACGAGCCACCTGTGTACGGGCTGTGAAAGCAATGTGAAGGGGAACCTAACGTGGCCAAGATCCAGCCAGCCAGGGGTAAGAAATCAGTCGAATTCGCTCAAGATCAGATAAACCTGAATCATCGCGAAGTGATCTTAAACACTCGAACCCGCAAAGGCCTCGCAGACTGCTTCAGCCTTCAACTGACGTACCCAAAACGGAAGTTTCGCCTCCGCCGCCGCGCCAGGCTCGACCGCCCGCCCCCGCCACGGCGACCCTGCCGGTGGTACGTGGACACGAGCAGCACGCGGGGCCGCTGGGGGTGGCCGGGATTACGGGGAAATCGCCGTGAGGGTTGTCCGGGTCATGCCCCGCGTACGTCCTTGCCCTGCTCGGCGAACGCCTTGAAGTCCTGCATGTGCTGCAGCGACTGCTTGCGGAATGCGCCGGGCATCAGAACTCCGACGAGCTTCATCATGAGGCCGCTGAACCGGTATTCGTTCTCGCTTTCCCAGAGCGTCGTTTCCGGTCCGCCTTCGGTGAGCCGGTCGCGCACGGCACTCCACATGCCCTCGCCGACGATCTCGCGGTCGAAATGAACGACGCTCACAGCCGAGATCTCACGCAGGTCTTCAGGTTCCCGGCGTGTGATGGTCTCCGTGCACTCGAATTTCCGCCGGCCCATCTGCAGCACGACACGCGATGTCGTGCCGAGCTGCCCGTGCTCCCCACTGAGCGGCTCGTGAAGCACCAGACCTCGCAGCCATTTCGGCAGCTGCGCCGGGTCGGCGAGCAGCTGGACCACCCTCTCCCGCGGCTGGGCGATCTCGATGGAGACGGTGTATTTCATGGGGAGCGCTATTCCTTTCCTTCCGGATATGGGACAAATCTCTCGGTACGTATTGATCAGCTTACGCACGGTGGAGGGGCGGGCCTCCTGCGTCGTCGCCCTCGTCTTTCTGGCGACGTCCGCAGGCCGTGGGCCGATCGGGGAATGCGAACGTGGCCCCGAGCGGGAGCTGCCGGGCGCCCGAACGCGCCACCTCATGGAGCGAGGCCACCGCCACGTGCCCGACGACGTCGTGGATACGCCTGCACGGTCCCGCCCCACCTGCTTCTGCCCGAGTCCGGGCGCCGTTCAGCCCGGCAGGCCCTTGCGGTCCGCCCCCGCCTTGGCGGCCGCCGCGTGCAGCGCCTTCAGGGCCACCAGAAGGACGCCGATGTCGTCCAGATAGACCGGATCCGGAATCAGGTCGATCGGCGAGATCGTGTAGACCACCGCGGCCCAGAACAGCGCCTTCGACTGCAAGGGGACACCCGCGTCCACGATCAGCTTGCGCGCCTGGAAGACGCGTACGAGAAGGGAAATCGCGAACCCTGCCACCACGACCAGGAGAACAACCACGGCAATGAGCCAGAAGGTGTTGGGGCCTTGTCCCCAAAAGGTGGACACCTGTTCGTGTCGTTATGCGGCAAGTGTCAGAGTAGCTGACTGCTGTTCGTAGACGTTCGGTGCCTGTTG